>JAKPQT010000118.1 GCA_029555885.1 Chloroflexota bacterium
ATCATCCTCGCACGGGTTTGGCAAGCACGGCACGGTGTTGGCCGATATCGTGTCCCCATGCTAGAATCAACCAACCTGCGGCACGGGCCGCGTGCCATCTGGCGGTCGCCCCGGTCGCCTCATCCGGAGGATGCGCATGAAGAAGTCGTGGCTGCGGTTATTACTGGCCCTCGGACTGCTTGTCTGTGGCCTCGTGCTGACCGGCTGTGGCAGCCTGGCACGCGCCACCCCCACGGCCATCCCCACGCCCACTGCCATGCCCGTCCCGCCGACCGAGACCCCAGTCCCAACCGCGACGCTGGAGCCGACGGTGACGCCCACGCTCGCGCCACCGGAGCTGGGTGCGCCCGGCCCGACAAGCTGGGCCTGCCCTGCGGGCACGCAGACGATCACAGTCTGGCACGGCTGGCCGGAGGCGGCCTTCGCGGCGGTGGAGAGCGTCTTCGCACAGTACATGACCGTCTGCCCCAACGTCACCGTCGACCTGGTCAACAAGACCGACATGAACAACGCGTTGACGGCCGCGGTGCCCGCCGGCGAGGGGCCGGACATCTTCGTCTGGATGAGCGACTATATTGGCCGGTTGGCTGAGGCAGGCAACATCATCCCCTTGAACCCGTGGATCGATGCCGCGGAGTTCGCATCCAGCTATATGCCGACCGCGGTGGCTGCCGTCACCTATGGTGGTCAAATCTACGGATATCCGGAGTCCGTGGAGTCGCTGGTCATGCTCTACAACACGGCCCTCATCAGCGAGGCCGAGCTGCCCAAGACCACCGATGACCTGCTCAGTATGGCGAGCGTGTGGGACAAGAGCGATTATCTGTTCGTCTACAGCGCGAAGAACGATGCCTATTTCTCGGTCCCCTGGTGGCAGGCTGCGGGCGTGACGGTCGTGGATGAGGCGGGCGTCACCACGTTCCGGAGTGAAGGCGGCTATGCCGCGGGCCACTTCATCGAGGCGCTCAAGGCCATCATGCCGGCCGAGATCGATTATGACATCGCGGATGCGCTGTTTCGCGGGGGCTACGCCGCCATCACCGTCAATGGCCCCTGGTACTTCGGAGACCTGGCCGCGGCAGGCATGAACTATGGCATGGCGCCGCTGCCGGTGTTCAGCCCATCCGGCCGGCCCGCGATGCCGTTCGTCAGCGCCAGGACGCTGATGCTGACGCAGAACGCCGCGGACCGGGGCGCGGCCGAGACTGCGCTCAACGTGATGCAGTACTACACCAGCCTTGAGGCACAGCTCTATCTGGCGCAGACGAATACCCTGGCGCCCACGAATCAGGCCGCGCTGGCCCATCCGAATATGGCGCGGCTGCCCGTGTCCGCGGTCATGGCTGCGCAGGCCAGCAACGGCAAGCCCCTGCCGTCCACCCCCTACATGGCTGCTCTGTGGGAGCCGATGGCGCTCGGCGTCGAGTGCATCTGGACCGGCGGCGGCACGGTCGAGGAGTGCGTGGACCGGATGCAAGCCCTGGCCGAGCAGTACGTTGCGGAGATTACGTGGTGAAGGGGTGACAAGGTGAACAGGTGAATAGGTGACAGGGTGATGTGGAGTGATCGGTTGAGTGTTCTTTCCACCGTGGAGGTGCACGTCCTACACCGGCGAGTCTTACCCGTCCACATCACCTTGTCACCTTGTCACCTTGTCACCTTGTCACCCCGTCACCTTGTCACCCCGTCACGGCACCGGCGTGGGGTCGGGGGTCATGTCGGCAATGCACGCTTCGGCGACGGTCTGCATCGCGGCGGCGCCGTCCTCGGGGGTGACTTCGCCTGCCATGACTGCGGCGAACTGTGAGTCGATACCCTGCCACGCGCACGACATTTCCAGTGCAGCCGGCACCCCGCGTGCCAGGCGAAGCTGTGCCATGATCGCGGCCTGCTGTGGGTCGCCGGTAATGGTGGGATGCTGCGCAGTGAGGGCGTGGCTGGGCAGGCGGCCCAGCTTCAGCAGCCACTGTTCCTGCGCCTCATCCGAGGTCATCCACTCCGCGAAGCGTACCGCCGCTTCCAGCCGCGCGCCCTGCGTGTTCGTAGAGATGAACCAATAGCGGCCCGTCGCCATCGGGATGGGCAGCAGCTGCGTGCTGCTGACGCGGGGCAACAGCACCACTGCGACATCTAGCCCCAAGCCCTGGTAACGTGACAGGTTCCATGCGCCATCGATGATGTAGGCGGCCCGGCCCTGGCTGAAGAGGTTGAAGGCCCGATCGTAATCGGCCTGCTGGGGCACGACGCCGGCCGTCTTGAAGTCGCGCACGAAGGTCAGCGCCGCGACCATCTCCGCCGTGTCCAACGCGGGCCGGTCTGCCGCGTCCAGCGGCCAGCCGCCGTGCCCGCCCAGCCAGGGGATGAGCCAGTAGGATTCAGTCAGGGGATACACCAGCCCGTAGGTCGCACTGACCGGGTTCGTGAGCTGGCCGAGCTGCACCAGCCAGCTATCCGTGTCCACCGGGGCGGTCGCCGTGACGTACAGCGTGTTGCTGATGTAGCCGCGATTCTGCAGGAGGAGCAGGTGGCTGCCGTAGTTCTCTGGCAGGGCCCACGGCCGGCCCCGAACCGTGACGCCCGCGAGCGCGCCGGGGAGGTACTGGTCGAGGAAGGCGGTCTCGTATAGCTCTTCCACCGGGCGGACGATGCCCAGCTCGCTGAACGGGCCGGCAAACTCACCGCGGGCGCGCACCAGGTCCGGCCCGCGGCCGGCCCGCGCCTCGTTGCGCACCTGGTTGCGCAGGTCGTCGTAGCTGAAGTGGGTGCGCGTGATCGTGATGCCAGGATTGGCCCGCATAAAGGCCGCGGTCAGTTCGTCGAGCAGGACGCCCGCCGCATCCCCGTCATCCTCCCAGAAGGTCAGCGTCAGAGGACCGGTCGGGGTCGGGAGGTCGAGCGGCGCCAGCGTAGGCGTCGGGACCGCGGGGCCAGGCGTGGGCGCGGGCGTGCGACCTGCGCAGGCGGCCAGCATGAGCGCCAGCCCCAGGATGGTGAAGGTGACCAGCAGGCTCGCGGCGCGCAACAGGTGTTTGATGGTCCGGTGCATGGCTGCCATTATACTCCGGCTGTGCGGCAGTTGGGAAGAAACGACTATGGTATGCTACAATCGGCGCACGATAGAATGACAGGGGACAACATGAACCGACAGATTTACGATATCAGCCAGACCCTCTCCGAGCGCATCCCCGTCTGGCCGGGCGACCCCGACGTCGAGGTGGTTTCGCTGCGCGAAGCGACGCCTGAGCAGGAGGCCAGCGCGGACCCGCCGTCGTTCGTTTCCCGCCTGAGCCTGAGCACGCACGCCGGAACCCATGTCGACCCACCCGCGCATTTCCTGCCCGGCGCAGCGACGGTTGATGCCATGTCGCTCGACACGCTGATCGGTCCGGTGTGGGTGGCTGCGGTTGATGGGCCGGGGCCGATTACCGCGGAGCAACTGGCGGCGGCCGGCATCCCTGCGGGCACGACGCGGCTGCTGCTGCGCACCGAGAACTCCGTGCGCAGCCATGCGACATTCGACCGCGCGTTCGTTGCCATCGACGAGGGGGCGGCCCGCTGGCTGCTGGCGCGCGGGGTGCGGCTGGTCGGCATCGACGGCCCCTCTATCGAGCCGTTTGACTCGCCCGGCCATCGTGTCCATCGCACGCTGCTGCCCGCGGGCGTCATCCTGCTGGAAGGCATCCGGCTGGCTGCGGTCGCGCCCGGCCCATACGAGCTGGTGTGCCTGCCGCTGTCCATCGAGCGGGGTGACGGCGCCCCTGCGCGCGCGGTGCTGATACGAAAGGTTGAAGGTTAGCAGGTTGAAGGTTGCAGGTTCGTCAACACGGCCACGTCTGCTAACAGCCGACAACCGATAACGTGCAACTTGTAACCTTCTAACCTTTCCATCTGTCACTGGAGAAACGCGTGGTTCCACCCTTGACCGGCGTCTTTGCACCGATTGTGACCCCGTTCCGCCCGGCGGACGGCGCGGTTGACCTGCCCTGGCTGCGGCAGCACGTCGCGTACCTGGCCGCACACGGCTGCACGGGCATCATCCCCTGCGGCACGAACGGCGAGGCGGCCTCGCTGAGCGTGGAAGAGCGGATCCAGGTGACGGAGGCGGCGCTGGCCGCGGCGCGGGAACACGGCCTGGCGGTCATCGCCGGCACGGGTGCAAGCGCGCTGACCGACGCAGTGACGCTGACCCGCCATGCCTTCGCGCAGGGGGCCGATGCCGTGCTGGTGATGCCGCCCTTCTATTTCAAGAAGCCGCCTGAGGCCGGTGTCGTCGCCTGGTTCCGCCGTCTCTGCGACGCCGCCGTGCCGCCGGGAGGTCGCGTGCTGCTCTATCACATCCCGCAGACGACCGGCGTGCCCATCAGCGACGGCGTGCTGGACGCGCTGCTCGCCAGCCACGACGAGATCATCTATGGGCTGAAGGACTCGACCGGCGACCCGGCCCAGCTCGCGCATTTCCGGACGGCCTATCCGCAGCTGGCGTATTACGCGGGCAACGATCACCGGGTCGGGGAGGGGTGCGCGGCGGGCGGCGCGGGTTCGATCACCGCAGGCGCAAATGTGTTCCCGGACCTCGTGAAGGCGGTGCAAGAGGCCGCGTGGCGTTCGGCAGCAGCAGATACAGCAGATGCACAGGCCACGTTGAGCGAGGCGCGCCGCCTGCTCGACTCGTTCCCGCTGCAGCCGGCGACCAAGGCCGCGCTGACCGAGGTGGCCGGGCTGCCTGAGACCGCGGTCCGCCCGCCGCAGATTGAGCTGACCGCTGAACAACGCGCCGAGCTGCGCGCCCAATTGCTCGCCCGGTTGCCCGGCTGGCGACCGAACAGGAGACCGACCGTATGACCCTACCCACCATGCCCAGCGCGCCTGAGTTCCTGACCTGGCAAGATGTGGACAAGCTGATCGATTACCTGCTGCCCCAGTTGCGCGGCCCGTATGATGCCCTACTGATGATTACCCGCGGCGGGCTGGTGCCCGGCGGCCTGATTGCGCAAGCGCTGGAGATGAACTACGTCCTGACCGCCGCCGTGCAGTTCCCGGAGGCGGGGCAGGCGCGCCTGGCCTGGCCCCACTTCCTCCAGTTCCCGGAAGAAAAGCTGCTGCGCGACCGGCGGGTGCTCGTCGTGGATGACATCTGGGCCAATGGCCGCACCATTACCACGGTCAAGGGACGCATCGTCGCAGCGGGCGGCAGACCGGAGGCCGCCGTGCTGCACTACAAGCCCGGCTCCAGTCTCTTCCGCAGCGGCCCCGACTACTATGCTGCCGTCACAGATCGCTTCATCGTCTACCCCTGGGAGATTCAGCGCGGCCCCGACCGGCTCGATGAGACCGTGCCGCAGATGAACTGATTGTTCGGCATTAGATTCCGTCTTACATATTTCATCGCATGTGGAACCTATCCTGCAACTGGGGCGTCATACTCCCCAGTTGCGTAAGAGGCAGTGGCAACTTGTATCGAAACACTGCCGGACATCAGAGGAGGTTCCGCATGTCTGTTCGTTCTAAATCTCTATTCACTTTGGTGGCGCTGTTCGTAGTCGGCGCCCTGGCGGTCATGGCCTTCGCGCTGAGTGCGCAGGCCGCGCCGGCCCAGCAGGACGCAACCGCAACCCCGACGGGTGAGGCGGAGGCCACGGCCACCGTCGTCCCGACGGAAGCGGTTACGGCCACGACCGCTACCACGGGCACTGCGCCGCTGGCCCCGGCCTTCAACGCGGCCACCTTCAACCCGGCCCGCACGATTACCGTTGTCGGCCGCGGTGAAGTCAAGGTCGCGCCGGAAATTGCGACGACCACCATCGGCGTGGATGTGCAGGCCGGTACGGTGGATGCGGCGATGGCCGAAGCGCAGGCCCGCATGGATGCCATCCTCGAAGCCCTCAAGGGCCTGGGGATTGCCGATGCAGATATCCAGACCAGCAACTTCTCGATTAACTTCGAGCGGAGCCCGGGCAGCGAGCCCATGGCGAGCGCGACCCAGTCCGAGCCGGGCGAGTTCCAGCCGGTTCCGGGGTTCTACCGGGTCAGCAACATGGTGATGGTGACGATCCGTGACCTTGAGCGGGTCAGCGAGGTGCTGGATACCGCAGTCAAGTCGGGCGCCAACAACATCTGGGGCCTGTCGTTCGGGCTGGATGACACTGAGGCGCTGGAAGTTCAGGCCCGCGAGGCCGCGATTCGGAATGCGCGTGAGCGCGCCGAGTCGCTCGCGGAGCTGAACGGGGTCGTGGCCGGTGGTGTGGTTTCGATCAGCGAGATCATCGGCAGCCAGGCTATCCCGCTCTACGCGGCGGCCGAGGGCCGCGGCGGCGGCGGCACGCCGGTGCAGCCGGGCGAGGTCACATTCAGCACGCAGATTCAGGTGGTCTACGCGATTGAGTCGAGCGCCGAATAACGGTAAGCTGAGTTGATCCGATCCGGGAGGGGGGTGTCATGCCGACACCCCCCTTTTTCGTGTTCTATGGTAAAATCCTCCCGATTGTTTCCTCGTCCAACCGTGACGGAGATGGCATGGTTCCCCGATATCGTGCTCGCGCGCTGCTGAGTGCATTGTGTGGCCTTGTTCTGCTGGCCTCGCTGCTCGGCCCGCGCGTGTCCGCCGGACAGACGATTCCGGCAAGCTGGCAACCGCTTGACGGGCCGGGCGGCCGCATCAGTCACCTGGCCGGTGCGGCGGATGGCCGCACGCTCTATGCGGTCAGTGTGACGGGCGTCAACCGCCGAGAGGATCAGACCCAGTGGCGCGAACGCGGCACGCCGGCCCGCGCGGATGCCCTCTACGTGAGCACTGACAGCGGCGCAACCTGGCAGCCGGTGACGAATGACCTGCCGCCCGGTCCCATCGCGGCACTGCACGTCGAGCCGGACGGCGCCACCATCTATGTGGCATTGAACACTGCGGGCGAGGGCCAGGCCGCGCGCAGCGGGTTGTGGCGCAGCCCGGATCGCGGCTTACACTGGGCGCAGGTCCGGCTGGATCGGGACGACCTGCTCATTCGTACGATCGTCCGCAGCCCAAGCGGTCCGCACTTATTCCTGGGCGCGGTGAACACCGGCCCGGAACCCCGAAGTTACGTCTACCGGCTGACCGACGGCGATGCGACCTGGCGGGTCTTCGAGGTCCTGCGCACTGCAAACGGTGATGCGTTGCGGCCAGGCAGCGTCCTGGCCGAGCTCGTCGTGCATCCGGCGCAATCCGACACCCTCTGCCTCACCACGTACGGCGGCGACGTCCTTATCAGCAGCAACGCAGGGGAGTCCTGGCGGCAGGTCAGCGCGGGCGGCGAAGCCAGCGGCCCCGCTCGAGTTGCCTTTGCGCCGAATGGCAACGGCAGCGGGCTGCTCGTCCGGCGGCAGGGGAGCGCGGGTACAGCCCGCCTGACCCTGGAGCGGAGCCGTGACCACGGGCTGACCTGGCAGTCGTTCAATGCGAGCGGACTGCCCGCGACGGGCGAGCCGCGCAGCCTGGCCGCGCTGTCCGGCGGCGTCTACCTGCTTAACACGAGTGCGGGCACCTATCGCACGACAGACGATGGCCTGACCTGGCAGCCGCTCGAGGGCGTCCTGAGCAGCGGCGGCGTGGCCGAATTTCTGTTCGGTGGGACTTCCGGCAGCGTGGTGGCGGCGACCGGATATGGCCTGTTTAGCAGCCAGGACAGCGGCGCCTTGTGGAGCCCCCTGGGCGAGGGATTGCCGGCGAACAGCAAGATTGCGGGCCTGCTGAGCCACCCGGCGCGGCCTGACCTGCTCTACGCGGTCTCAGACAACCGCGCGGCTTGGACTGCGGCCGCGCCGCCGGTCATCTGGCGTAGCCTGGACGAGGGCCGGCGCTGGCAGCCCGCGGCCGCGGGTTTGCCCGATGTGCCGCTGACGGCCTGGGCGATCGATCCCCTTAACCCCGACCGGCTGGTCGTGGCTTCCTGGGACTATGTGGCCGTCAGCGCGGACGGCGGCCTGAGCTGGCAGACGAATCGGTTGGAGTCCAGCAATCGCCAGGCCATCGCCATCGCGGCGGCGGATCCGCAGACGGTCTACCTCGGCGGGCGGCCGGCGCTGCGCAGCACCGACGGCGGGCGCACGTGGCAGCCGGTGGCTGTGCGTATGGCAGGTGAGGCCGAGCAGCCTGCGGACGTGACCGGCCTGGCGGTCGATCCTGCGGACGCGCGCCACCTGTGGGCGAGCCTCGCCACGGGCGTGTATGAAAGCCGCGATGGCGGCGAGACCTGGCAGCCGCACGGCCTCGACGGTCAACCGGTACGTTGGCTGGCGCTTGCGGTGCAGGAGGTCCAGGACGAAACGCAGGCCCCGGACTACGCGCTCTATGCAGGCGTCGCGGACGGCGGGTTGCAGCGGTGGGCGCCGGACACTGCAAGCTGGCAGCCGGCCCAGGCCGGCCTGCCGGCGGGCAGCACGCTGACTGCCCTGGCCGCAGACCCCGTCACTGCGGGCCTGCTGTGGGCCGCGCGCGATGGCGGGGGCGTCTATCGCAGCGAGGACGGCGGCGCGACCTGGACGCCGGTCGGGACCGGCGTGGGCGACAACCTGGGGCAGGCGTTGGCGATCAATCATGCCGAGCCGGAGAGCGTGTTTCTCGGTACGGCTGCCGCAGGCGTCTGGGTGCGAAGCGCGAACATGGTGCTGGAAGAGGCGGCCCGCGCGACATCCACTAGCCCGGCCGCTACCCGCGCGCTCGATGCGGCGTCTGCGGCCACGCGCAGCGCCGGGGTGGATGCGCGCATCGAGGTGGTCTGGCCGCACGATTGGGCACCGGTCGAGTCGGCGCAGCGGGCCAATATCGGCCTGCGGTTGTTCATGCCGCGCAGCCTGGCGCTGCCCGCGTGCGGCTGGCGGCCGCGGGTAAGCGTGTGGCGCGCATTGGACATGGACCCTGCCGAGCCGCTCGGCCAGGCCGTCCAGCGCACGGTGGACGGCCAGCCCTTCCCCTACTGGGAACTGAACGATGTAGACGTCAGCCGGGCCAACGATCCGAACCATAAGCTCTATTTCCTGGTGCGTGTGGAGGGGGTGGACACCGCGACCAGCGTCTGGGCGCATGGCGCGGACCCTCGCACGTACTTCCCGCAGCAGGATGTGCCGAGCGGCATCGCGTCCGGCCAGGTCACCGAGGTGGATGCGCGCATCCAGATTGTCTGGCCGCACGATGAGGCCGGCAACGAGCGGCCGGTAACGGAAGCCGGGCTGGCGAACGTCGTGGTGGTCTTCTTCAAGCACGGCACCCGGCTCTCCGTGCCTGTCGGCTGGCAGCCCGAGGCCGTTGTGCTGCACGGTGCGTGGAACCAGGAGGTCGGCAAGCGACTCTCCCGCGCGCCGGCCGTCCAGGTGCGCCAGGCGGGCGCGATCACCTATCCGGTCTGGGAGTTCAACGATGTGCCCGTGGGCCGCGCTACGGACTCCCAGAACCGGCTCTATATGTGGGTCACAGCGGAAGGCGTGTTGACGTATCCGACAATCTGGGCGCATGGCGCGGACTTGCGTACGTTCTTCCCGGCCCAGGACGAGCCGGTGATGGGCTGCCTGCCGTAGAGGAGTTTGTTTTGCTAGAGTGGGCGACATGGCAGGTGGCCGCACTGGGGATCATCCTGATCGCGGCCGCGGTGCTGCTGGTGATCTGGTGGCGGCAGCAGAGCTATCGCTGGGCGTTGGTGCTGGTACTCTGCCTGCTCCTCGCGCCGGCGATGAGCTTCTGGTCGAGCATCGCGTTCGAGGTCGCGCCCTACCGGGCGGGCTGCGACGGCGTCTGCCCCGGCCAGCGGGGCGCGCCGGTCGCGACGCATCTGTGTGAGTCCCTCGGCTGCGAGTTCCGTCCTACGACTTTTACGCTCAACAGCCTGGTGTATCTCGTGTTGTTTCTCGCGTGGGGCGGCATCGTACAGGCGCTCCTGCGGCGCATCATCGGTGAATCGCATCGCATTGCGGCCGGCCGCTTCTTTCTGGGTTTGGGGCTGCTCATCGCGCCGCTCGCGCTGGCCCCCGTGTTCCTGCCCCCGCCCCAGGCTCACGTGCGCGGGGATTCGCAACGGGTCGCCATCAACGCGCAGCGCGAGGCGTATATGTACGATGACACCGCACCGCTGCCGGTCGTGCGCCTCGCGCTGGAAGACGTGCGGCCCCGGCTCGATGAGCAGCCCGGCCTGCGCGTCTGCCTGCGCACTTACAGCTATTTCTACCTGCCGATTGGATTCATGTATCTTGACATGACTCCCGAAGGCGTGCATAGTAACAACGGCGGCATGCTCCCGCGTGATGGGTCGTGCTGGCGTTGACGAGGGTAAAGGTTGGCAAGTTAAAGGTTGCAGGTTACCGCCGTGGCCCAACCTGCAACCTTCAACCTGAGAACCTGTAACCCGACTGACCGGAGGTTTCATGGAGAACCGCAACCGCACCTATTGGACGATCGGCATCGCTGTTGTGCTGCTGTTGTGCTGCTACTGCTTCGGTATGGCCGTGCTGGGCACGGTCATCTTTCGCGGCGACACGAGCGTCGAAATTGAAGATGTAGAGCCGGTGCGCGTCATTACGCGCGTCGTCACGGTCATCGTGCCGGAGCGCGGGACGCCGACCCCGGTCGAGGGCAGCCAACGTGATGCCACGCCCACCCCCGAAGCCGCCGGCACACCCTCGGCTCCGTCCGGCGTCACGGGGGAGATTGCCACCCCGGATGCGGAGGCCGCGGCGCTGTATGCCAGCGAGATGCCCGCGGCTGACCCGCGCGCGCTCACGCTGCGGCTGAAACCGGACGTAGGCGATATCCCGCTTGTCGTCAACGCGACGCCCCCCAGCTACGAGGTCGGCGCAAAGCAGGAATTCTGGGTCTCCAACGTTGATACACAGGAGCACCGGCAGATTATCGCGGAGCTGCGTTACGTTACAGAGCACGTGGCAATGTGGGTGCAGGAGGGCGTGAACATCGACCAGGACGATCTAGAGGCCTCTGCCGACCGCTTCGAGGAGCAGACCTACCCGACTAACCGCGAGTTCTTCGGCAGCGAGTGGACGCCCGGCGTCGACAATGACCCGCGGCTGCACATCCTGCACGCGCGCGACATGGGTGAGACGATCGCCGGCTACTATTCGTCTTCCGACGAGTACCCGCGGGCCGTCAACGAGTATTCCAACGAACGGGAGATGTTCTACGTCGCAGCGGATGCAGGCAGCGCCCAACCGAACACCTCGTTCTATGATGGCCTGCTGGCCCACGAGTTCCAGCACATGATTCATTGGGCCAACGACCGCAACGAGGACTCCTGGGTCAACGAGGGCATGTCAGAGCTCGCCTTCATTCTCAACGATTTCGAATCCGGCGGCATGGATATCGCGTACAGCGAGAAGCCCGACACGCAACTGACGACCTGGGGTGACCCGTCCGTGGGCAACGCGGAGCATTACGGCGCGTCCTACCTCTTCATGACCTACTTCCTGGATCGCTTTGGCGAGGATCTGACGAAGGCAGTCGTGGCTTCCCCGAAGAACGGCATTGCCGGGTTCAACGAGGCGCTGGAGCAGGCCGGCCGGCCGGAGCGGTTCGAGGACATCTTTGCCGATTGGGTCATCGCGAACTATCTGGATGCGCCGGATGCGGATGCCGAGGGCCGCTATGGCTACAGTAGAATCGATCTCTTCGACATGAGCCCGGCGGATTCGCACCGCCGCTATCCGGTCACCGAGACCGCGGAGGTCAGCCAGTACGGGGTGGACTACATCGAGCTGCGGACCCAGGAAGGTGTGGGGCTCACGCTCAACTTCCGGGGCGTCACGGAGACGCCGTTGGTGGCCGGGGAAGTGAGCGATGGGCGCATGTGGTGGTCGAATCGCGGCGACCAGAGCAACACGACGTTGACCCGGCCTGTCGACCTGCGCAATGCGACCGCGCCGAAGCTCACCTTCCGGACGTGGTACGACATCGAAGAAGGGTGGGACTATGCCTACGTGGAGGCGTCCACGGATGGCGGCGAGACATGGCAAATCCTGGAAGGTCGGACGACCACCGACGATAACCCGGTCGGCAACGCCTATGGCGTCGGCTGGACGGGCGCGAGCGGTGAGGGCGTGGGGCCGGAGTGGATCGACGAGGAAGTGGACCTGACTCCGTACGCGGGCCAGGAAATCCTGCTCCGCTTCGAGATGGTGACGGATGACGCAGTGAACGAGCCGGGCTTCCTGCTGGATGACATCGCCATCAGTGAGATTGGTTTCCAGGATGACGGCGAATCCGGCGAGGCCGGATGGGTGTCGGATGGCTGGCTGTTGACGGATAATACCGTCATGCAGCGCTGGCTCGTCCAGTTGCTCTCGCCCGGCCCCGATGGCGAACTGGTGATCCAGCGGATGACGGTGGCCGCGGATGGCACCGGCCAGCTTGTCCTGAACCCGCCGGCGGAGGACAGCCAGGCGCTGCTCATTATCTCCGCGCTTGCGCCGGTGACGACGCAGTCCGCCGCGTATGAGTACACGATCGAGGACTGACCTGGAGCACGGGAGAACAGGTGAGCAGGTGAACAGGTGATGGAATCGAGGCTTTAGCCGGTCTGGGCGTGTATGTGCGTAACCGACCTAACCGGCTAAAGCCTCCACTCCAAGCTCACCTTGTCACCCGGTCACCTTGTCACCCGGTCACCGTGTCACGCCGTCGCCCATGCCCAACCTCCTCTTCCTCCTCTGCCTCACGGCGCTGCTTGCGGCGCTGGCCTACGCGACTGTGCGAACCGGACAGCTCCTGCGCACCTGGACGCCTGACCGCAACCTGATGCTGAGCGGGCCGGAGAATGTGTTCCGGCTCGCGCTGATTGCCGTCTGTCTGCTGCTGGGGTTGACGCTGGGGCCGGGCAGCGCGGCGCTGGGGCTGCGCAGCACGCAGCCAGTTGCGGATGTGGCCCTGGGACTGGCGTGCGGGCTGGTGCTGTCCGCGATAGTGGCTGGCGCGGGCTGGCTCATCGAGCGGACATGGGGGACGGATGTCTACAACGACGCTGTATTGCGCGCCATCCTGCCGCGCAGCCGCTGGGAGTGGGTTGGTGTGCTGCTTGCGCTGTTGCCCGCGGCCCTGCTGGAAGAATTGCTCTTTCGGGCGCTGCCGCTGGCGGGATTGGCCTGGCTGATTGCCCCGCGCTGGCTGCTCTGGCCGTTGAGCGTGGGCTTCGGCCTGCTCCACTGGCCGCAGGGCAGTTGGGGGGTGCTCGGCGCGACCCTGGCAGGGATCGTTTTCGGCCTGTTGTTCCTGTTCACCGGCAGCCTGTGGGTGCCACTGGCCGCGCATTACATCCTGAACGTCACGCAGTTGTTGTTAGTGCAAGCCACGCGAGCGCAGCCACTCCGTTAACAAACCGGCGACCTCTGCCGGCCGCTCCAGCATGACCATATGGCCTGCCGCCGGGATCACGACCAGTTGTGCATCGGGGATGCGCTCGGCCATCGCCCGGCTGGACTCGACCGGCGTCATGCGGTCGGCCTCCCCGCACAACACCAGCGCCGGAACGCTGACCCGGTGGAGGTCGGCCAGCCGGTCGAAGCGCTCGCACGCGGCAAAGTCGCCATGCAGCACCTCCGGCCCGACCTCGCGCAGCCTCCGCACGAACAGGCGCAGCCGCTCAGGATCGACATCTGCCGCATGTGTCCTCACGGCAAGCAGTTCGGTGGTCCGCGCGAAGTCGGTCCGCAGATCGGACAGAAGCTCCGGCGCGACGCACAACTGTCCGCCTGTCGATATCAGTACCAGCCCGGCCAGTCGCGGCGCATAGTGCAGCGCATATTCCAGCGCAATTGCGCCGCCCATCGAATGACCGACCAGGACAAACCGCGGCAGGCCCAGCGCGTCCACAAATGTGTGAACCGCCTCGGCATACGCCCCGATATTGGGCTGTCCCGGCCCGTCCGACTTGCCGTGGCCGGGCAGGTCCAGGCTGTAGACCACGGCGTCCGGCAGGCGGCGCAGCTCTGCGGGCCAGTGCATGTGATTGCCGCCTGCGCCATGCACGAGGACGAGCGGCGCGGAATGGGCGCCGTCTGCATGTTGCCGATAGTGGAGCCGCCCGCCGCTGGGCAGGGTGACCGTAGGCATGTGTAACCTCCGCCAGCACATTGTAACATGAGCGCGCGACGCAGGAATTCACAAGGTAATTGGAGTCGAGGCTTTGGTGTCTATCCGAAAGCCCGCCCTGGCGCTTGGTGCCCTGTTGGGATAGAATGCAGATAAAGTTACATTGCACATCTGGGAGGTTTGACCTTGCAAAAACCACTCTTATGGGTACTGGTGGCGGCGAGCGTGCTGCTGATCGTCGCCGGCATCCTGCTGATATCCCAATCCGCACCGCCCGCGGCCGCGAATCCGCCGGTGCCACCCACTACGCAGTCGTTCCTGACCCTGGGCGGGGACGGCGTGGCACGCATCAGCGTCCAGGACTTGCACACGCAACTGGCGGCCGCAAATCCGCCGGTCGTATGGGAATTCCGCGCGGCTTCATCTTACGAAGCCGCGCATCTTCCGGGCTCGCGCCTGATGACGCTGGAGGAAATTCCTGCTGTTGCGCAGGGGCTGGACAAGGCCCAGTCGATTGTGACGCTGTGTGCCTGACCGGACGAAGCGACGAGCGCCCGTGCGGCGCAAATATTGGAGGGTTTGGGGTTCTCGAACGTGGCCGCGCTGGAAGGCGGCATTGCTGCGTGGCAGGCTGCGGGCCTGCCTCTGGTGAGCGATTGATGCAAAAAAGGAGTCGAGACTTTGGCCCGCCTGGCTGAAGTACCGTGTTGCCAGGGCTTCCGGCTAAAGTCTCGACTCCAGCGGGTCACCTCTTCACCGCTTCACCTTGTCACCCCATCATTCACCTTTGCGTCTGAACATGCGATTGACTCCTTACACTCGACTTCCGCAATCCTCGCGGTCGGGCCTGCCAATACATCTGGCATACTAAACCATAAATGCAGACAGTGCAACTGGCGCGCATGTCGCATTGTGCTTACTACATACCAAAAGAGTTTGACAAAGGCGCTGCACAGCAGCTATAATATGGCAGGATCGGGGGCTGGCACACGCCCCGATTCACTGTTTTTTAGAGGATGGTACTGTATGGCTCGCAAGAAGTCGGCCCCGCGCCGCGATTGGCGCATGGTCGTTTTCATCATCATCTCTCTGGTCATCGTCCTGTCGATGGTCCTGGCCTATCTGCCCGGAGTCCTGTCAGGGCCGTATTGAGCCGGTGGCCTCCGCCGTCGAGACAGCGTCAGATGCCGCGCGCAGCCGGACCGGAGTTGGGCTGGTGTTGGTCGCGGTCCTGGCCTTCTCGACCAGCCCGGTCCTGGTGCTCTGGGCCGCGCCGCTCAGCCCGTTCGAGATTACGGTGGGCCGTCTGGCGTGCGCCGCGGTGCTCGTCTGGCTGCTGGCCCGGCTCAACGGTCAACCTCTGCTGCCGCGGCGGGCTGACCTGCCCCGCTTTGCCCTGTTCGGTCTGATTACCGCGGTCCACTTCATCAGTTACATCGCCTCACTCAATTACACCACCATCGCGCACTCGCTGGCGATCGTCTATACCGCGCCCATCTTCGTGACGCTGTTTTCCGTGTGGTTTCTGCACGAGCATATCGCGTGGCGCAAATGGTTGGGTGTGCTGGTGACGGTCGCGGGGATTGCGATTCTGGCCGGCTTCGAGCCGCGCTTCGACGAACGGATGCTGTTGGGTGACGCGCTGGCTTTGGTTTCCGCGCTGATGTTCGGGCTGTACTCGGTGGCGGGACGTTCGCAGCGGGAGCGTTACGGGCTTTTCACCTACGCGGGTACGGTCTACAGCCTGGCCGCACTCTGGGCGCTGCCCGTGGCCGTCCTCAGCTTTACGCCCGCCGGGTATAATCCGCGCTCGCTGCTGGCGCTGCTCGGCGCGGGGCTGATTCCGCTGGGCATGGGCCACACACTCTACAATGCTGCGCTGCGACGGACGCACGCGACGATGGTCAATCTGGTTGCGACACAGGAGGTCACGGGCGGGGTGCTGCTCGGTGCGCTTCTGCTCAGCCAGGTGCCGCAGGTCAATGAGCTGGTGGGTGCGGGGGTGGCGTTGTTGGGGATTGCGCTGGTGTTGATATAGCGCCTACAGAGACGTTCCAGTGGAACGTCTCTATATTGGGATGAAGGATGTGTTGCTGATGCCGAAACCTGTTGACTGCCCGTACTTCTTCGGTGATTATCACCGGGGCCTTGAGATCGAGAAGTGCCGCCTGATCGAGCGCAACCGCGAGAACCGGCGGCCCTGGCGCCGCACGCTGTGCGACACCTGTCCCGTGCCAGGCATCCTGCGTACCACGACCTGCAAGCACTTGGCGCTGGAGGCCACCGTGGAGAAGAAATTGGCCGTGCTGGACCGGGTCAGCGTCTACGCGGTCTGCACGGAGCACGTGCTCGAACTGACCGATCCGCGGCGCTGCCCCGAATGTGAGGCGGCGGCTAAGACCTCTGAGCGCGACGGATAATCGGGACAATACGTAGGGGCCGGCACACAGGCCGGCCCCTGCTGTCCCGTTCACCGTTACAAACCGGTTTTGTGGGCCTGCAAGGGTCGGCACGCAGGCCGGCCCCTACCACTAATCTAACAGGCCGTCAATTGCCTGGCTGAACTGCTCGTAGGGCAGCGCGCCGGAGAGCGGGCGCTTCTCGGCCACCTTGCCGTCCGCACCCAGCTTCTCGATGAAGAAGGCCGGCGTGCCGCGCACGCCCAGCTCCGCACCTGCCTGCAGGTCCTTCTGGATCGCAGTCTCGGTCTGCGCGTCGGTCAGGCACGCGTCATACGCACTGGCGTCAGCGCCGATGGCGAGGGCCTGCGTGCGGAATTGCTCGGCTGCGGCCGTGGCGCTGGCGGATTGCCAGCCCTGCTGGTTCGGGAACAGCCAGTCATGCATGGCCCAGAACAGCTTCGGGTCCTGCTGACCGGCGCAGTATGCAGCTTTGTGAGCCGCAGGCGCATTCGGGTGAATGTCCAGCGGGAAGTGGCGGAAGACGTGGACGACCTGACCAGTGACACCGTACGCTTCATACAGAAGCGGCTCCGTCTGCAAAGCATGACGGGCGCAGAACGGTCACTGGAAGTCAGAAAAATCTACCAGACGGATCGGCGCATTCGGGTCGCCGCGGTAGAAGTTGCCTTCCGCGTCCACACCGACCTCCAGGCTCGCCAGTTGCGACTGTGAGACGGGCGGCGGCTGCGTGGGCACGGGCGTCGGCGGCAACTGGATGTCCTGGATGGCCTTCTCGAAGTCGGCCAGCGGCAGGGTGCCCTCGATGCCGCGGCCATTCTCGACCGTGCCGTCGGCGGCCAGCTTGAGCAGCAGGTACGACGGCGCGAAGGGTACGCCGATCTGCTGCTGCGCGAACTCGTAACTGTAGGAAACGGCGTTCGTCGTGGCCGGGTCTGCCAGGCAGCTCGTGAACTGCGCCTCGTCCAGCTCTACCTCCTGGGCATAGCCGGTCATCGCCGCATTGTCGCCTTCGGTCCAGTCCGCCTGGTTCTCGTAGAGCACCGTGCGGAACTCCCAGAATTTCCCCTGCTGGCCCGCACAGTAGGCGGCGGCAGCGGCTTTCGGCGCCTCGGACGGGTAGTGCATGAACATGACACGCAACTGGTTCGTATCGATGAGCTTGCTCTTCAGCGCTGGCTCGACGTTCAGTGCATACGTGGCCGCGTCCGCGCTCTTGAAGTCTTCAAAGGCAATCATCAGCACCGGCGCTTCTGCCGAACCGATGGTTGGGCTGCCGTCATAGGTGAAGCCGGGGCGGTTCGGGTCCACGTAGTAGAACTCGACGCCCTGGGGCAGCGGGGTCGGAGTCGGCGCGGGCTTCTCGCCGCGCTTGACGCGCTCGATCTTGTCCTCGAACTCGCTGAACGGGTACGCGCCGCTGATGAAGAAGTCGCCCACGAAGAAGGCCGGCGTGCCCTGTACGCCACGGATCATGCCTTCGTTGAGGTCGGTTTCAAGGCGCGTCTGCGTCGCGGCGTCGGTGAGGCAGGTATCATATTGCGCGCCATCGATGCCCAGCGTCACAGCCTGCGCGCGGAACTGCGCAGGTGCATCGGAGGCTTCCGACCACATTGACTGGTTGGCGAACAGCCAATCGTGCATGTCCCAGAAGAACTGGGGATCCTGCTGGCCGGCGCAGTAGGCCGCCTTCGCGGCCGGCGTCGCATTCGGATGAATGCTGTCCAGCGGGAAGTTGCGGAAGGTATGCTGGACCTGGCCGGTCGCAATGTAAGTTTCCCTGAGCGACGGCTCGGTCTGCTCGAAGTGCCGCGCGCAGTACGGGCACTGGAATTCGGAGAACTCCACCAGTTTGACCGGCGCGTCAGGGCTGCCCCGGTAGAAGTTGCCGTCGGCATCCACGCCCACCGGCACGGCGCCGCCCGTACCTCCCGCGGCAGGCGCCGCTGTGGTCGGGGCCGTGGCCTCGGGCGCAGTGGCATCAGGTACAGCAGTCGGCGTGACTGAGGGCGCACTGCACGCGCTGATCGCCAGGACCAGGGCCAGGAGCATCATGGCCAGGCCGATCAGGCGGAGTCGGATGCCAGAACGAGGTAATGTCATGCAAAGCCTCCTGAGTTAGTAGACGAACTCGCGAATGTCGTATTTGGCGTATTGCGGCGGCCGGGCCGGTTGCTCCGGCCGCAATGCCGCACGGATGCGCGCTTCTTGCTCGATCATCTCCGCCGGCGTCAGCGGCCGGATGCCGGCTGCCGCGGCCAGCGCCCCGTATTCCGAGCCGGGCGAGTCAACGAACGGCGAGAAGTACACGATGTCGCCTGCGGTCAGCGGCATGGCCTTGAGCGCGGCAATGGTCGCGCTTTCGTGCGCTGCCGCGCCGGTGTCGCCGCCGATGCCGGTCATGATGATCACGCTGGCCGCGATCCCGGCCTGCTTGATGAGACGCACTGCCTCGATCACATCGGCGGCCGTGCCCGGCTTGCGCAGGAATCGCAGCAGCGCATCGTCGCCGGTCTCCATGCCGATGTAGACCCGGCGCAGCCCCCGGCCGGCTAGCTCCTGCCAGTCGGCCAGGCTCTTCCGGTGCACATCGAACGCATCGATGAACGAGTATATGCTTCCCTGGGGGAAGCCGCCGGACTGCAGCAGCACACCTTCCGCATCGATGACATCCAGCCAGGCGCGCAGCCGGGCCATCGGCGCCACCAGCGCGTTTGCATCGGCCAGAAAGAGCGATTTGCGCAGCGCAATGGCCGGGCCGAAGAACGCGCGCACGGCCCTGATGTGTGCTCGCAGCTCATCCGCGCTCTTGATGCGAAACGGCCGATCCCGGTAGAAATCGCAGAAGGTGCAGCGGTTGTACGAGCAGCCTTCCGTGGCCTGGAGCACCAGCGCCAGGTATTGGTCCGGCGGCAGGATGCTCACCGGGCGATAGACCGCTGCGAAATGTTCTGCATCCGCCGCCAGCGCGGCGCTGTCCCAGCCCTGCAGCACAACCAGCCTCGGATCGCCGATGGCACGCGCGGCCCGGTCTGCCAGGTCATAGACGGCTGTCAGGAAGCGCCGCGCTTCGTCCGCTGCCAACCAGCGCCGCTGCCGTGTCCCGTCGGGCCCGCTCCACTTGGCGAGGACCCGGTTGTCCAGGCCACGCCGATAGTTCAGGCCGCCCGCGTATGCGCCGATCAGCCGCCCCGCCAGGTCGAACGAGTAGCTCGGCTCCGCGTCGCCGACGAGCAGATTAATGGCCGTGGGCCGGAGACGAAGCGTCACTCGCCCGACGCCGGATAGCTCGCAGGCGAGCACTTCCGTGGACATAGCCGCCTTCTCAAGCAAGTTAATGGAGAGATTATAAACGATGATGTTGCAATTGGCTAAAGTGCACGTTCCTGCCGCACGCATTCTTCGTATCCTGGCGGTTATTGGATATAATAAGGGGTATGTGGAGTAAAAGGGCGACATGTCTCTGCTGATTGCGAACGGTCTGAGCAAGGCCTTCGGCGCGCTGGATGTGTTCGTGGGCATCGACCTGCGGGTCGAGGCCGGCGACCGCATCGGCTTTGTGGGCGCCAACGGCGCGGGCAAGACCACCCTGCTGCGCATCCTTGCGGGCGACGAATCTGCGACTGCGGGCGACATCGCGCGCAAGCGCGGGCTGACGGTCGGCTACCTGCCGCAAGACCCGCCGCCCGCGGGCGACCAAACCATCCACGAGGTCATGCTCGAGGTGTTTGCACCGCTGCTGGCGCAGGGCGCGCGGCTGGCGGAGATGGAGCACGAGCTGGCCGCTGCGGCCGCGCGCGACAGCGCGGATTACCCGACCCTGTTGGAGGCTTACGGCCAGGCTCAGACCGCGTTCGAGGTGGCCGGCGGCTACGACTACGAGACGCGCATCCGCCAGGTGTTGGGCGGGCTGGGCTTCAACGAGGACGAGCACGACAAGCCGCTCGCACATCTGAGCGGCGGCGAGCGCACGCGCGCGCTGCTGGCGCAGCTCCTGCTCAGCGAGCCGGACCTGCTGCTGCTGGACGAGCCGACGAATCACCTGGACCTCGAAGCGGTCGAGTGGCTGGAGGACACGCTGCTGCGCTGGAAGGGGGGGCTGGTGGTCGTGGCCCATGACCGCTACTTCCTGGACAAGGTCGCCAACCGCATCTGGGATATGAACTTCGGCCGGGTGGAAGCTTATCGCGGCAACTATTCCGCGTTCCGGCTGCAGAAGGAGATGCGGCTCGACCGCCAGCGCAAAGAGTGGGAGTCCCAGCAGGAGTTTGTCGCCAAGACCGAGGATTTCATCAAGCGCAACCTCGCGGGTCAGCGGACGAAGGAGGCTCAGGGCCGCCGCACCCGGCTGGAGCGGTTCCTGCGCGACGAGGCGCTGGAACGGCCGCAGGACCAGCGGCAGATTCGGCTGGGGCTGACGACGCAGATTCGCTCCGGCGACCTGGTGCTGGCGACGAAAGACCTGGCCGTCGGCTATGACCGGCCGCTGTTCTACTGCCCCGATGTGGAAGTGCGCCGGGGCGACCGCGTCGCGCTGATCGGGCCGAACGGGGCAGGCAAAACAACCTTCCTCAAGACCGTGCTGGGCGAGATTCCGCCGCTGCAGGGGCGTATCCGGCTCGGCGCGAGCGTGGAGCCGGGCTACCTGGCCCAGGCGCAGGCCGGGCTGGACCCCGACGAGACGGTGCTGGATGCCATCCTGGAAATTCGCAACCTGCCCTTGACGCAGGCGCGCAGCTTCCTGGGCCAGTACCTGTTCATCGGTGAGGATGTCTTCCGCACCATCGGCACGTTGAGCGGCGGCCAGCGCAGCCGGGTCGCGCTCGCGCGGCTGACCCTGCACGGCGCGAACTTCCTGCTGCTGGACGAGCCGACGAATCACCTCGACCTGGACACGCAGGAGATCCTGGAAGCCGTGCTGAAGGACTTCCCCGGCACGGTGCTGCTCGTGACGCACGACCGCTGGCTCGTGCAGGGGCTCGCAACCCAGGTATGGCGCGTGGACGGCAATGAGATGCTGGCTTACCAGGGCAACTACGAGGAATATCTGCGCCAGCGCGCCATTGTGTTGCAGCCGGATACTGCGCCGGAAGATGCGCCGGAGAAGACCGGGCCGACCGAAGCGGACCGCGAGCGGGCGCGCGAGGAGCGCCGCCAGCGCAAGGCCGCGGAGAAGCGCGCAGAGGCCGCTGCCGCGGTCGAGGCGCAGATCCATGAAATGGAGGCGCGGCTCAACACGCTCAGCACGCAGCTTGAAGCCGCCAGTCTCGCGGGTGATGTCGCGCGCGTGCACAGCCTGGGCTTGACCTACAGCGAGCTGGACGCCGAGCTGCACCGGCTGATGAGCGAGTGGGCGGAAATGGCGTAGGGTTGGGAGGTAGTGTGTCGCGGCAGGTCATCGGGCTGACAGGTGGCATTGGGACGGGCAAGAGCCGTGTGCTCGACACGCTCGTCTCATTGGGCGCGGACGGGGTGGATGCCGACCGCATCAGCCGCGAGGTCATGCTGCCCGGCGGCCCGGCCTTCGAGCCGGTGGTGGCCGCGTTTGGACGTGACATACTGACGACCGAGGGACAGATCGACCGGTCGCGGCTGGGCCAGCGGGTCTTTGCCGATCCCGGAGCCCTGGCGCAGTTGGAGAGCATCGTCCACCCCGCAGTGCATGAGGCCATCAAAGGCCGGCTGGCAGCATCGGGCGCCCCGGTCTTCGTCATCGAGGCCATCAAGCTGCTGGAAGCCGGACTCAGCCGCACGCTGTGCGATGTGGTGTGGGTGACGCAGTGCAGTTACCGGTCGCAGGTGGCGCGGCTGAAGGCCAGCCGGGGCATGTCGGAGGCGGAGGTGCGGCGGCGGCTGGCGAACCAGATGCCGCCCGCCGAGATGGCCCGGCAGGCCGACCGGGTCATCAGCACCAATGGCACGTACGCTGAGACGGATCTGGCCGTGCTGGCGGGCTGGGCGGATTTGGCCGCACCGCTGCCGCGGGCAGAATACGTCGTCGCGACGGATGAGGACGCCGAGGGGGTGGCCGCGGTGCTCAACAGCGTGGTGCGCGAGGGCGACCAGACGGTCATCGACCGCACGTTCACACCCGCCGAAGAGCGCCGGTTCATCCGCCGCCTGCCCCCGCGCAGCCGGCTGACCGTCGCCCGGCTGGGTCGGGTGATCGCCGGGTTTCAGGTGATGGAGCCTTACGCGTGCTACACGGGCGCGATGGATCACGTCGCCGGCCTGGGGACCTACGTCGCAACGTCCGTGCGCGGCCGGGGCCTCGGGCAGGGGCTCATGGCACACACTTGTTCAGCGGCACGCGATATGGGCTATCGCAAGTTCGTGATTATGGTGCGGGCCGACAACGCGCACGCACAGGCTTTCTATGAGCGGCTGGGGTTCCGTGCGTGCGGCCGGTTGACCGCGCAGGCGCGTATCGACGGCCGCGAGGTGGATGAAATCATCTTCGAATATTTCTTGCAATAAGCTGGTTGAGAAGTCTGTTCCGGGCGGTTGAAACCGCGGCCACCTCTGCAAAGTCTGCCTTCGCAGACTTGCGGGTTTCAGTATAGCTGATGCAAAGTCTCCGAAGGGAGACTTTGCATCAGTAGCCGTGACTTCAGTCGCCAAGGAACTATCGGGAGTTGCAGTATGACACAACTGCGTAAGCTGTGGGACGAGCATCCGAACCTGGTGTCCTGGCTGGCACTGGCCGCCGGCATGGTCGTGATTCTTTACTTTGCGGCGCGCCATGTGGGCTTCCAGCCGGGCCAGTGGGCCGCGCTCATCGCCGCCACCGTCGGGCTGGCGGGGTTGTGTGTCTGGATTATCAGTTGGGAAGACCGTGACAGTCAATGAGCAAGCGTGATTATTACGAGGTACTCGGCGTCGGGCGTGACGCGGACGAGAACGCCATCAAGAGCGCGTACCGACGTCTCGCGCGCCAGTATCATCCTGACGTGAACAAGTCCGATGATGCCGAGGAACGGTTCAAAGAGATCAACGAGGCTTACGAGGTCCTGAGCGACGCGGACAAGCGCGCGGCCTATGACCGCTACGGCCATGCCGCGACGCAGGGCGGCTTCGGCGCGGGCGGGCCGGGCGGCGCGGGTTACGGCGGATTTCCCGGCTTCGGCGACATCTTCGAGGAATTCTTCGGCGGCATGGGCGGGATGCGCGGCGCGGCCCGCGGCCCGGCGCGCGGCGCAGACCTGCGCTATGACCTGGAGATCACCTTCCAGGAGGCCGTCTTCGGCGCGGAGAAGGAAGTCGAGATCCCGCGGCAGGAAGCCTGCCCCGTGTGCCAGGGTTCCGGCGCGGAGCCGGGCACCAAGCCCATCCGCTGCCCGCAGTGCAACGGCACGGGCGAGGTGCGCCGCGCGCAGCAGACCATCCTGGGCCAGTTCGTCAGCGTGAGCACCTGCCCGCGCTGCAACGGCGAGCGCGAAATTGCGACGACCCCCTGCACCAACTGTCGGGGGCAGCGCCGCGTGCAGGTCACGCGCAAGCTGGCCGTGAGCATCCCCGCGGGTGTAGATGATGGGATGCGCATCCGGCTGGCAGGCGAAGGCGAGCCGGGCGAGCGCGGCGGGCCGATGGGCAACCTGTTCGTCGTGCTGCACGTCAAGCCGCACCCGCTGTTCCAGCGGCAGGAAAATGACATCCTGCTGGAGCTGCCCGTCAACATCGTGCAGGCAACGCTGGGCACGGAACTGGATGTGCCGACGCTCGATGGAACAGCGAAGCTGACCATCCCTGCGGGCACGCAGCATGGCGAGGTCTTCCGTCTGCGCGGAAAGGGTGTGCCGATTCTGCGCAGCAGCCGTCGCGGGGATCAACTGGTGGTCGTGCGCGTGGTCGTACCGGAAAAGCTCAACGACAAGCAGAAGAAGCTGCTCAAGGAACTGGGCGAGTCGCTGGGGCTGGAATCGCTGGGCAAGGACAACCGCAGTCTGTTCGAAAAGCTGATCGACGCGGTCGGGGACGCGTTCGGCCAGTAGTTTGCTATTACTCATTACTCGTCACTCGTTTACGTAATCAGTAATGAGTAACGAGTAAAGGAGCTTTCACGTGCAGTGGGTCGAGATTAGCGTGCGGGCCGATGGCGAGGCCGCAGAGGCCGTCAGCGAGCTGTTTAACCGGCTGAACAGCCGGCCCGACGGCCAGGGCGGCGCGGTCACTGAGGTCGGCGGATTCGATCCGGTCGGCGACGATCACCGGCCGTTCGTGACCGTGCGCACCTATCTCCCCGCAGGCGAGCCCGACACCGCGGACCGCCAGCGCCAGATCGAGGAGGGGCTGTGGTTCCTGGGGCGTATCTACCCGTTGAGCGAGCCGCAAATCCGCCCGCTGGCCGAGGCGGATTGGGCCAACGCGTGGAAGGCCAGCTATCGCCCGCTGCACGTGGGCCGCTTCCTTATCATCCCCGAATGGGAGCGGGACAGCGTGCAGCCGGCCGAGGGGGAGCTACCGATTGTGCTCGACCCCGGCATGGCGTTCGGCACGGGGCTGCACCCCAGCACGCAGCTCTGCCTGCAGGCCATGCCCGGCGTCATCCGGCCGGGCCAGCGCGTGCTGGACGCCGGCTGCGGCTCCGGTATCCTCAGCCTCGCAGCGGTCCGGCTCGGCGCAGCGCGCGTGGACGCGTTCGATATCGACCCCATCGCGGTCACGGCGACGGAGGAGAATGCCGCGCTGAATGACCTGCCCATCCCTATTCACGTCGTGCAATCCGAGGGGCCGGGCGGGGGTGACCCGTTCTGGCTGCCGGTGGGCGCCGCGCCGCCGGTGTGGGATATCATCCTCGTCAACATCCTGCCTCATGTCATCCGGGCCTTGATCGAGCAGGGCTTGCACACCTATCGCGCGGCGGGCGGGCAGATGATCCTCGCCGGCATCATCGAAGAGCGCGAGCCTGAGCTCGTGGCCTTCCTGGCCGAGCAGGGGTTGACCGTCCGACAGCGGTTCGGGCAGGGCGACTGGGTCGCGCTGGTGGTCGCCTGACTGTCTATCGAAAGAGGGGTAGTATAGCCCCTTGTGGGCGTCCTGATGGGCACAAGGCCCCAGGCCACACTCATTCGGACAGCTGCGAAGCGAGGTTGCATGAAGCAGGCGTATCCCATCCTCGAATTCGACCCTGCGCCGCGTGGCATCATCGAGCCGCGGCGTCCCGCCAAGCTCAATTCGGTGCCAGAAGTGTGCATCGTCTGCTTCTTCGGTGAGGTCATCCGCAAGCTCGTGCGCGAGAAGCGGCTGCGGCGCATCTATACGATACGCAGCGAGATGGGGTCGCACCATCTTTATGCGATGGACGTGGATGGGCAGCCGGGCGCTGCACCGGAGCACGTGGCCGTGTTTCACTCGGCGGTCGGCGCGTCGCTGGCTGCGGGACTGGTCGAAGAGATCATCGCGTGCGGTTCGCGGCGGTTCGTGGCCTGCGGCGGCGCAGGCGTGTTGGACCGCGAAATCGCGGTCGGCCACGTCGTCATCCCGGTCAGCGCAATCCGCGACGAGGGAACTTCGTACCACTATCTGCCGCCGGGCCGCGAGGTGGCAGCCGACCCTGCGGCCGTCGCGGCCATCGAACAGGTCTTGCAGGCGCGCGGCGTCCCGTATGTCAAAGGCAAGACGTGGACGACGGACGGCTTCTACCGCGAGACGCCGGACAAGGTGGCGCTGCGCCGTGCGGAGGGCTGCCTGACCGTCGAGATGGAGGCCGCGGCTTTCTTCGCGGTCGCGCAGTTCCGGGGCGTGCAGTTCGGCCAGATGCTCTACGGCGGCGACGACGTCAGCGGCGCAGAGTGGGATCACCGCGATTGGGTGAAGCGGCCCACGATTCGCGAGCAATTGTTCTGGCTGGCGGTGGAAGCTGGGTTGGCGATGGCGACGGCCTGCGATTACAAATCGCAGGCTGATATGTGAAAACGGCCAAGGCCGGTTACCTGGATTGAACGAGTCTGCCTCGGCAGACTTTGTGTAGCAGGCTGAGATTTGAATCTCAGCCGGGAGCACCATGCACCGTTTCTTCGTCTCTCCCTCTGATTTCACGCAGCAGCCGGTCGTGCTGGTGGGCGAGCAGGCTCACCAGGTGCGGCGGGTGCTCCGGCTGCGGCTGGGCGAGACGGTGACCTTGCTCGACGGGCAGGGAGGCGTGGGCGAGGCCATGCTCGTCGCGCTGGACGAGCGCAGCGCGCGCTTCAAGATGACGCGGCGCTGGCAGGCCCCGCGCGAGCCGGCGGTCCATATCACGCTATATCAGGCCGCACTCAAGGGCGAGCGGTTCGGCTGGGCCCTGCAGAAGGGCGTCGAGGTCGGCATCAGCCGGTTCGTGCCGCTGGTGTGCGAACGCAACGTCGTGGATGACCTGGACGCAGTGGAAGACAAGCGCGACCGCTGGCAGCGCATCATCCAGGAGGCGGCGGAACAAAGCGGCCGCACATACCTGCCGGAGCTGCTGCCCGCGCAGTTTTTCAGCCGGGCGGTGCAACCGGGCGATGAACCGGCGGACGCGTCTGCCTTGCGGCTGATTCCCTGGGAGGGCGAGCAGGAGGTCCGGTTGAGCACGGTCCTGGCCGCGTGTAACTTGACCGGCGAGGTGCGCATCCAATTGTTTGTGGGGCCTGAGGGCGGCTTTGCGGAACCCGAGATTGCCCTGGCCCGGCGTTATGGGATTCAACCGGTCAGCCTGGGGCCGCGCATCTTGCGGGCGGAGACGGCAGGCATCGTGGCCGCGTCCGCGATCCTGTACCAGGCGGGCGAGTTCTGAGACTTTGCAACATAGTGGAGTCCGCATCCTCAGATGCGGGTGGCATAAACATGGGAGGCATTATCATGTTGGACGGATTGAGCTTTAACCTGGGCAGCACCGGCAGCGAAGATGCTGCCGCGGAAACCGAGCCCATCGAGCGCGGGCCGCGGCCCGAAATCGAGAATGTCATCATCGTCGGCAGTGGGCCGGCCGGCTGGAGCGCCGCGATTTACACTGCGCGCGCCAACCTGCGCCCCCTGCTCATCACCGGCAACGACCTGGGCGGGCAGATCGCGCTGACGACCGAGGTCGAGAACTTCCCCGGGTTCGAGTCCATCCAGGGGCCGGAACTGGTCGAGCGGATGCAGCGGCAGGCCGAGCGCTTCGACACCGAAGTGCTGATCGACTATGTGACCGAAATCGATGTGAACGGCCAGCCCTTTACGGTCAAGACCGCGGGCGGCCAGGAGTTCAAGACGAAGGGTCTCGTTGTCGCAACCGGCGCATCACCGCGACGGTTGGGCGTGCCGGGCGAGGAGCCGCTGACCGGCCGCGGAGTGAGCTACTGCGCGACCTGCGACGGCTTCTTCTTCCGCAACAAGGATGTCATGGTCATCGGCGGCGGTGACAGCGCGCTGCAGGAGGCGCTGTTCCTGACCAAGTTTGCGTCGCGCGTGCGGATCGTCCACCGCCGTGACCAGTTGCGCGCGGGCGCGACGCTGCAGCGCCGCGCCAAAGAGAATCCCAAGATCGAGTTTGTGTGGAACACAGTTGTTACCAGCATCAACGGCCAGAACAAGGTCGAGTCGGTCACGCTGCGCGACCTGGTGACCGGCGAGACCCATGATACGCCGACGGACGGCGTGTTCGTCTACATCGGCCACCTGCCCAACAACCAGTTGTTCCTGGACAAGCTGGAGATGGACGAGGAAGGGTATCTCATCACGGACAAGCTGATGCGCACGAGCGTGCCGGGCATCTTCGCGGCGGGCGAAATCCAGGATCATCGCTTCAAGCAGGCGGCCACCTCAGCGGGGCAGGGCGTGGCCGCGGCGATGGAGGTCGAGAAGTACCTGGCCGACCTGGAGGACCGGACGTATCCGGGCCGCGAGGAGACCTACACCGCGGTGGAACTGGCCGCATAGGGCATATAATAGACCTTCGAGGTCGTGCGACTTTGTCGCCTGGGCGAACCTTACGGTTCGCACGACCTCGAAGGTCTTTTCACGGGAAGGAACCCAGTATGGCAACGATCGCCGAACTCCAGTCCTACCAGCGCAAGGCCTCCGCGCACACACGCAACACGGTCGTCTGCTCGCCCTTTCAACTCTACATTCACCCGACTGACACCTTCCGTTTCTTCAACTATGCCATCCCGGATGCACCGGTCGAAGTACTGACCCGCGATGACCTGGCGCGGCTGCGCGTGGCGTTCGCGAAGCAGGGCCGGATGATGCGGTTCGAGTTCATCCACGAGTACACGCCGCGGCTGCGCGGCTTGCTGGAGGGTCTGGGTGTCCCGCTGGAGAGCGAGACCCCACTGCTCGTTTGCACGCAGGAGACGTGGCGTGACGTGGCCGGGCCGCAGGGCCTGGAGATTCTGCGGCTGACGGCGGACTCGCCGGAGACATACCTCGCGGCGCAGATCACCGTGAGCAGCCGCGGGTTCGGCGGGGATGGCCGTGAAGTCAACGCGGAGCGCATCGCGGACCTGCGCCGCCGGCTGCGGCTGGGCAGCGGGTACTACCTGGCCCTGTTGGACGGTGCGCCCGTCGGCGTCGGCGCGTACATGGTGCCGCTAGAGGGCTTCAGCGAACTGGTGGGGATTGCGACGTTGCCCGAGTATCGGCGGCAGGGAATCGCGGGCGCGGTCACCGCAGCGATGGCCCGCCAGTTGTTCGATGAGGGGGTTCGCACGGCTTTTCTGACGGCTGCCGATGACGCGGCGAGCCGGGTGTATCAACGTGCGGGCTTCAGCCGGGTGGGCACGGGGCTGGCGTTCTGCGAGGAATAGATATTAATATGCTTTTGCGGGCCTGGCGAAACCAGGCCCGCAAAAGCATATAGAACGGTCTACACAAACAGCGGCGCCATCTCAGCCTGCGCCACAAGCGCCTGCATCTCCTCATCGGATGGCCGGCGCTCGAAGCGGGTCGCGGCGTCGAGCACGCGCGGCAGCACGTGGATGTCACCGACCGTATTCAGGAAGACATCGGGCCGGCCCAGCACCCACCAGACGGCCTTATCCAGGTCCGCCTGCTTCTCCAGCGGTTGATACCAGGTTGCGCGCACGCGCTCCTGATCGCCCCACGGCCGGCGGGTGACGCCCTTGATCGTCTGCACCGGCACGTTCCGTTCGTGGCAGAGCGTGACCAATGCCTCGAAGCTGGCCGCGTATTCCGGGTTCTGCACCAGCGGGAAGTTGTAGGGCAAGAGCACGGAGTCGAAGTCATAGCGCTCCAGGCTCTTCATGTGCATCTTCGTCACGGCCAGGTCGTGGCCCGTGACGCCGATGAAGCGAACCAGCCCCTGCGCCTTCGCCTCGACCGCGGCCTCGAGCGCGCCGCCCGGCCCCATGGCAACCTCCCATTCCTGCGGGTTCACCAGGTAGTGCAACTGGAGAAGGTCCACATGGTCGGTTTGCAGCCGTTCGAGCGAGCGATGGATTTCTTCCTTCGCCTTCTGGTAGGTGCGCTCGCCGGTCTTGGTGGCCAGGAAAATCTTGTCGCGGTTGTGCTTGACCCACGGGCCAAGCAGCACTTCGGACTTGCCATAGCTGGCTGCCGTGTCAAAGTGGTTGATTCCGTACTGCATCAGCAGGTCGATGGTCTGGTCCGCCTCGGCCTGCGTGACGTTGCCGAACGCAGCCGCGCCGAAGATGACGCGCGTGCTGAGGTGGCCTGTCCGGCCAAACACCTTTTTCTCAATCGTCCCCATGTCTCATCTCTCCTATTGATTCGAATAATCGTAAAACCCGCGACCGCTCTTGCGGCCCAGGTAGCCGGCGCTCACCATCCGCCGCAGTAGGGGCGGAGCAGCGAAGCGAATATCTTTTGTCTCGCTGAAGACCGCATCCGCAATGAACAGCGTGGTGTCGAGGCCGATATAATCCAGCAGGGTGAACGGCCCCATCGGGTGGTTCAGGCCCAGCTTGATCGCGGTGTCGAAGTCCGCCTTCGTCGCGACGCCCTTCTCCAACGCGTCGATCGCATGCAGGAGGTAGGGTATCAGCAGCAGGTTGACGATGAAGCCAGGCGAGTCTTTGCTGACGACGATGGTTTTGCCCAGGCTCTCCCCGAACGCCTTTGCCGTCTGGGAGGTCTCCTCGCTCGTCAGAAACGTGCGCACCATTTCGAGCAGCGGCATGACGGGCACCGGCTGCATGAAATGGAGGCCCAGGACCTGCGCGGGCCGTTTCGTTGCCGCGGCCATGTCGGTGATGGCGAGCGACGAAGTATTGCTGGCGAGAATGGCGTGCGGCGGCGTGACTGCGTCCAGCTCCGCAAAGACCCGGCGCTTCAGCTCCAGGTTCTCGGCCACCGCCTCCACCACCAGGTCGCAATCCGCGAAGGCCGAAAAGTCCGTGGCGCCGATGATGCGGGCGCGGGCCGCGTCGCGATCCGCGGCGGAGAGCTTGCCCCTGGCGACGGCCTTGTCCAGCGAGCCGTTGATGCGCGCCAGCCCGCCTTCGAGCAACTCGCGGCTGACCTCGCGCACGATGACGGTGTAGCCCGCTTTCGCGCAGACTTCAGCGATGCCGGAGCCCATCAGCCCGCAGCCGACGATGCCGACGCGCGAGACCGGTTGTGCCATGACAGCCCCTCCTGGGCGGACGAAAGACAGATGAGTAACGAGTAATGAGTAACGAGTAATGACGATCTACACGCCGGTGGTCTGGCGTACGGCCCAAGTATACCGGTTTTTGGGATAGATGGCAACGTCGGGAGGTTGGTTGGGTCACTTCTTGGTCTTTCGCCCCGCTAAAGGTACAATCGGTCAGAATCTCATTCGGGGAGTGCTGCTTGGAGCGACCGTTGATCCTGGCCTCGCAGTCGCCGCGGCGGTCACAGTTGTTGGCCGCGTTGGGCCTCGCGTTTACTGTCGATGTGGCGGATGTTGATGAGACGCCGCTTGCGGGTGAGCGCCCGGATGCGCTGGTCTGCCGCCTGTGCCAGGCCAAGGCCGCGGCGGTAGCGCAGCGTCGCTCCGGGGCACTGGTGCTGGCCGCAGACACGCTGGTCGTGCTGGACGGCCTGCTGCTGGGCAAGCCCGCAGACGCGGACGAGGCGGTCGCGATGCTCACCCGGCTGCGCGGGCGGACGCACCAGGTCTACACCGCAGTCTGCCTGGCGCAGGACGGCGTGCGCGATGCGCGCCTCTCCGTCAGCGATGTGACCATGCGCGCGTACAGCGACGCGGAGATCAGCCGCTATGTTGCCAGCGGCGACCCGCTGGACAAGGCCGGCGCGTATGCCATCCAGCATCCGTGGTTCTCGCCAGTCGCCGCGTGGACGGGGTGCTATGCGGGCATCATGGGGCTGCCGCTTCGCCTGGCGCGCGACATGCTGCACGACGCGGGCATGCGCGTGCCCGGCGATGTGATAGAGGCGTGCGAAAAGCTAAACGGGGGTCGCTGCTGCACCCGTGAGACGGCGGTGGGTAGAGAACACGATGATGCATGATGAATTGCTGGCCGGGCTGAACCCGGCCCAGAGAGAAGCTGTCACCACGGTCAAGGGGCCGGTGCTGGTGCTGGCGGGGCCCGGGTCGGGCAAGACGCGCGTGCTGGCGCACCGCGTGGCTTATCTGTTGCGTCACGCCAACGCGCACCCGCGTTCGATCATGGCCGTCACGTTCACGAACAAAGCTGCGAGTGAGATGCGCGAGCGCATCAACAAGCTGGTGGGCCAGGCCGTGCCCGTCAGCACGGGCTGGCGCGGGCTGACCATCGGCACGTTCCACAGCATCTGCGCGCGCATCCTGCGCGCGGACGCGCCGGCCGCGGGCCTGAACCCGAACTTCGTCATCTACGATGATGGCGAGCAGCTCACCGCAGTCAAGCAGGCGCTGCGCGACCTGAAGCTGGACGAGAAGCTCTACAAGCCCGAGGCCATGCGGAGCGCCATCTCGAAGGCCAAGAACGAGCTGATCCGCCCCCAGCAGTTTGAGGCGACGACCTACTGGGCCGAGATTGCGCGGCGGGTGTACGCGCGCTACGAGGAGATCCTGACCGCGAACGGCGGGTTGGACTTCGACGACCTGCTGTGCCGGGTCGCGTGGCTGTTCCGCGAGCAGCCGGAGGTGCTGAAACGTTACCAGGACCGGTACGAGTACCTGCTGGTCGACGAGTTCCAGGACACGAATACGGCGCAGTATGAGATGGTCTACCGATTGGCGAGCGCGTCTCGCAATGTGTTTTGCGTAGGAGATGAGGATCAATCAATTTTCATGTTCCGCGGCGCGGACTACCGGAACGTGATGCGCTTCCGAGAGGACTTCCCCGAGGCGAAGGTCGTGCTGCTGGAGCAGAACTACCGCTCGACGCAGACCATCCTCGATGTGGCAAACGCGGTCATCGCGCGCAACCAGCACCGCACACCGAAGAAGCTGCGCACGGATCGCGGGCAGGGGTTGGAGATCATCTCGCACGAGGCGTATGACGAGGCGGACGAAGCCGCGTTTGTCGTCAGCACGATCCAGCGGTTGGTGCGCGGGCACCAGGCCACGCTGGGTGACTGCGCGGTGATGTATCGCACCAACGCACAGTCGCGCTCGCTGGAAGACGCCTTCATCGCACGGGGCATCCCCTACCGGCTGGTCGGCGGGGTGCGGTTCTACCAGCGGCGGGAGATTAAGGACGCGCTGGCCTATCTGCGGCTGGTGCACAACCCGGCGGACAACATCAGCCTGGGCCGCATCATCAACGTGCCCCCCCGCAGCATCGGTGACAAGACCGTGTCCAACCTCGCGGCGTGGAGCGCGGAGCTGGGCGTGCCGATGGTGGGCGGGCTGGCGCTGCTGGCCGGCGACCTGCACAGCCCCGTGCTCGACGACGAGTTCCGCGCGCGCCACACGCAGGCTCCGCAGCATCCGTTCGGCGCGGCCGCGGTTAAGTCCCTGACGGCGTTCTACAAGATGCTGGCGCGGTGGCTGGCCGTGAAGGACGGCCTGACCGTCGCGGAGCTGCTCGACCGCATCACCGAGGAATCCAGCTACACGACGTGGCTCCGCGATGGCACCGAGGAAGGTGAGGACCGCTGGGCGAACGTGCAGGAACTTCGCAGCGTAGCCGCGCACTACGACGACTTCCCGCCCGACCTCCGGCTGACCGCCTTCCTGGAGGAAGTCGCGCTCGTGTCGGACCAGGATGACCTGGCCGAGCCGGAGGACCGGGTCACGCTGCTGACCATCCACACGGCGAAGGGGTTGGAATTCCCGGTCGTCTTCATCGTCGGGCTGGAGGAGAACATCTTCCCCCACAGCCGGAGCATGGAAGACCCAGACCAGATGGAAGAAGAGCGGCGGCTTATGTATGTCGCGGTGACCCGCGCGAAGGACCGGCTGTATCTGCTGCGTGCATTCCGCCGCATGTTGTACGGGCGCAGCGAGGTGAACGAGCCGTCGCGCTTCCTGAAGGATGTGGTGAAGGTGCAGGGCGTGCGCAACGATGCGGCCAATGGCTGGGCTGCGAGTGATCGTGCGGGCGGCTACGGCAATGGCGGGCTGTCCGAGCGCGCCGGCTATGGTGGCGGGTTCAGCGCGCGCAGCACCGCGCGCTCCGGCGATGGTCCGCCATGGGGCCAGTCATCGCGTCCGGCAACGCGCGGGCTGGGCCGCGCGAGTGAGCCGCCGACCCGCAGCGCAGGCAACATGCCGTCCCGCTTGCCGGCGAAACCCCCGGCGCGGGCTGAACGACCGCTTCAGTTCAAGCCCGGCGATCGCGTCGACCACGGGCTGTTCGGGCAGGGCATCGTCATCAAGTCCGAGCCGACCGCGGATGATGAGGAAGTCACCGTGGCGTTCGCGGGCAAGGGCACGAAGACCCTGCTGGCCGGATTCGCCAAGCTGCGCAAGCTGTAGTAGGGACCGGCTGCCAGAACGTCCATCAGTAATCTCAAATGTACCGACGTGCAAGCATCCTGAGCGGGTGGACGGCTCAGCGCTGGTGACGAGATAGTGTTATTCGAAGGATGCGGCCCCTACGCCGGCCCGCTCCGACGCCCTTCGACTGCGGGCCGGCCCTTCGCTTAGGGTGCCTGCGCTGGCGGCTACAGTTGTAATTCCAGGAATGTCTCTACTTCCCATTTCACGCGAAGTTGGGTAAGATACAGGTCACGCGTATGTAAGTCTCCCAGGAGTACACAAGATGCCCCATCCTGTCACCTGCCCCCGCCCGGCGCGAGCGGTGTTCATCGGGCTCGCGCTCTGCCTGCTGCTCGTCCCTCTGGCGGGCTGCGGTCGCTCCGAGCCGCCGCCTGAGCCGGTCGAAATCACCTTCCGCCACCCGGACCAGGATCAGCAGTATTTCGAGAACGCACTGACCGGCTTCAACGAGAAATATCCGCACATCACCGTCAAGCTGTCGACCACGGACTCGGCTGCCGATTGCTTTGTCGATGAATCCTACGACATCGTCGGCCTGGTGAATGACGAGGAGATCGTCAACCTCAACCCGTTCCTGGACCAGAACGAGGACTTCGACAAGAGCGACTTCGTGCCGGGGATCCTCGACATCTTCACGACCGAGAACAAGCTGTGGGCCATCCCTGCGGGCTTCAACCCGGCGGTCATGTACTATAGCCAGGAATTATTTGACCGCTACGGCGTGGCGCATCCCGTCCCCGGCTGGACGGTCGATGATTTTCTCGCCGCGACGATGGCTATCCGTGACCCGGATAACAACGTCTTCGGCTATGCCAGCCCGCCGGTCACGGACATGCCCGATGCCCTGATGTTCCTCTACAGCAAAGGCGGGCGCATCCTCGACGATCTGCAGAACCCCTCGCGGGTGACGCTGGACGACCCGGCGACGATCGAGGCCCTGGCATGGTATGTCCGGCTCATTAACGATTACAATGTCGCACCGACCCAGGAGCAGATTCGGGACACCTTCGGCAGCGACAATCGCGCGGTCTATCGTGGCATCATGGAGAACCAGGTGGGGACGTGGATCGGCTGGTTCCAGGATCGCGGCGGGCTGACGTGGAACATCGAGTGGCCCATGAAGTGGGGCATGGCTCCGCTGCCGCGCGGCGATGTGTCGGTCACGATGGCGTTTGCCGAGGGCTACTTCATCTCCGCAGATTCGCCCAACACGGAAGCCTGCTGGCAGTGGCTCTCCTATCTCTCGCGCGAGGCAACCTCACGCATGATCCCCCCGCGCCAGTCGGTCATCAATTCGGAAGCCTACGAGCGGCTGGTGGGCCGCGAGGCCGCAGCCACTGCGCGTGCGGCCGTCGACGATGTGGTCCTCGTCTCGGCTGAGCTGGCCGAATACGAGGACGTGCTTCAGATCTTCTA
>JAKPQT010000120.1 GCA_029555885.1 Chloroflexota bacterium
CGTTCATGGCCCTCAGCTTCCTCGCGCTGGAAGTCATCCCGCACCTGAAGCTGACCGACCAGGGATTGGTGGACGTGGACAAGTTCGAGTTCGTACCCCTTTGGGTGGATTAGGGTTGTAAGGCCGTACCTTGACAACATCTCTGCCCTACTGATTTGCGCCGCGCGGTACACCTGCGTTAAAATACGGCATACTCACCGCAGCGTATATCGTTTTCCCCAATTCCGTCGGTCTATCCGTCTCTGCTCAGTTGGTCATACTCTAGGAGGAGATACTCATGCGCAAACAGCTATGGAACATCTTGGCCGTATTGGTCTTGCTTTCGCTGGCATTGGCGGCATGCAGCCCCGCAGCCCCCACCCAGCCTGCCGCGCCCACAACCGCGCCGGCAGCCGAAACCGAGCCGACCGCAGCTCCGGCAGCCGAAGCCGAAGGCAGCGATTTCAAGGTCGCGTTCGTCTACGTGGCCCCCATCGGCGATCTGGGCTGGACCTGGGCGCAGGATCAGGGGCGCCTGGCCGTCGAGCAGGAGTTGGGCGTCGAGACCGCCTACATCGAGAACGTGCCCGAAGGCCCGGATGCGGAGCGCGTCATCCGCGATTTCGCGCAGAAGGGCTACGATCTGATCTTCACGACTTCGTTCGGCTTCATGGACCCGACGATCACCGTCGCGAAGGAATTCCCTGAGACCTGGTTCGTCCACATCTCCGGCTACAAGACGGCGGAGAACGTCTCCACGGTCTTCGGCGGCATCGAGGAAGCGCGCTACCTGAGCGGCCTCGTCGCCGGCAAGATGACCAAGACGAACATCATCGGCTACGTGGCCGCGTTCCCCATCCCGGAAGTCATCCGCGGCATCAACGGCTTCACCCAGGGCGTGCGCGAGGTCAACCCGGACGCTGAAGTGCGCGTCGTCTGGACGCAGACCTGGTTCGACCCGGTCAAGGAGAAGGAAGCCGCCGACGCGCTGCTCGACCAGAATGCCGACATCATCGCGCAGCATCAGGACACGACCGAGCCCCAGAAGGCGGCACAGGAGCGAGGCCTGATGTCCATCGGCTACGACTCGGACATGGCGCAGTTCGTGGGCGACTCCGTCCTGACCAGCCCCATCTGGAACTGGGGCCCGAAGTACGTCGAGATTACGAAGGCCGTCATGGACGGCACCTATGCCACCGAGTCATACTACGGCCAGTTGAAGGACGAGCCTGACATCTTCGACCTCGCGCCGCTCAGTGCGAAGGTGCCCGCCGATGTCGCGGCGCTCGTCGAGGAACGCAAGGCTGCGCTGGAAGATGGCACGTTCGCGGTCTTCTGTGGCCCGCTCAAGTCGGCCTCCGGCGTGGAGCTGCTGGGCGCAGGCAAGTGCATGACCCTCGAGGAAAAGCTCAGCATGGACTATTTCATCGAGGGTGTCAGAGGCGAGGCCCCGAGCGGGGGCAAGGCGCTGGAAGGCGAGGCTGCGCCCGCGGGTGCCGCGGCGGCCAAGGCGAAGGAGATCAAGGCTGCGTTCATCTACGTTGGCCCCGTCGGCGACCTGGGCTGGAGCTACGCCCATGACCAGGGCCGCCTGAAGATGGCCGAGGAACTGGGCATCGAGACCGCCATCAGCGAGGCCGTGCCCGAAGGGCCGGATGCCGAGCGCGTCATCCGCGACTATGCACAGAAGGGCTACAACGTCATCGTCGCGACCTCCTTCGGCTACATGGACTCGGTGATGAACGTCGCGAAGGATTACCCGGACGTGACCTTCCTCCATGCGACGGGCTATCAGACCGCAGACAACGTGGGCATCTACGATGGCCGCGGCTATCAGGGCTGGTACCTGGCCGGCATCGTCGCAGGCAAGATGACCAAGACGAACAGCCTCGGCTACGTTGCGCCATACCCGATCCCCGAAGTCATCCGCAACATGAATGCCTTCGCACTGGGCGCGCGCTCGGTCAACCCCGAGGCGACCGTCACGCCCATCTGGATTAACGCGTGGTTCGACGTGCAGAAGGAACGCGATGCGGCCCAGGCTCTGCTCGACACGGGCGCGGACGTCATCGCGCGCGAGTCGGACTCGGTGGAGCCGGACAAGCTGGCCGAGCAGGAAGGCGTCTACGCGATCGGCTACAATGCCGTCTCCGCGGATGTGGCCCCCAACGCCGTCCTGACCGCGCCCATCTGGGACTGGAGCGTATACTACACCCAGGCTATGAAGGAGATCGCGGCCGGCACCTGGAAACCGACCCCGGTCTGGTGGGGTATGAAGGAAGGGCTGCTGTCGCTGGCGCCGTACGGCGACATGGTGCCTGAGGATGTGCGGGCGCTTGTTGAACAGGAGAAGGCCCGCATCATCTCCGGCGAGTTCGACGTTTTTGTCGGGCCGCTCAAGGACAACACCGGCGCAGAGCGCGTGGCCGCGGGCGTCACGATGACCGACGAAGAGAAGCTGGCCTTCAACTGGCTGGTCGAAGGCGTCAAGGGCAGCGTGCCCGCGCAGTAAATCACTTGGTTGAAGAAACCGGGTTTCTGAGGTAAAGCGAAGCTTTACACGAAACCCGGTTTCTCTAAATGAGGAGCCCCCCGTGGTCGAAAATCCGCCCGCCGTCGAAATGCGCGGCATCGTCAAACGCTTCCCCGGCGTGCTGGCAAATGACCAGGTAGACCTGCGCGTGGCGGCCGGTGAAATCCACGCCTTGCTCGGCGAAAATGGCGCGGGCAAGAGCACCCTGATGAACATCTTGGCCGGGTTATACCGGGCCGATGAAGGGCAAATCCTCATACACGGCAAGCCCGTCACTTTCCGCTCCCCGCGCGATGCCATCGCCCACGGTATCGGCATGGTACACCAGCACTTTATGCTGGTCGAGTCGCAGACCGTTGCAGAAAACATCATCCTCGGATTGGATGAGCCGCGTTTCTGGCTCGATATGGGGCGTGTGGCGCAGAAAATCGCGGCGATGGCCGAGCGTTACGGCCTGGCCGTCGACCCGAACGCGCAAATCTGGCAGCTTTCCGTCGGTGAGCAGCAGCGCGTCGAAATCCTGAAGGCGCTTTATCACGGCGCCGACATCCTCATCCTCGATGAACCAACCGCCGTCCTAACCCCCCAGGAGGCCGAACAACTCTACGAAACGGTCCGCCACCTGGCCGCCGAGGGCAAGGCCGTCATCTTCATCACCCATAAGCTGAGCGAAGTCTTCAACGCGGCGCACCGCGTCACCGTCCTGCGCGGGGGCCGCGTCGTCGGGTCGCTTGCGCCGAGTGAAACCAACGATGCGGAGCTCGCGCGCATGATGGTCGGCCGCGAGGTCTTGTTCACCACAGAGAAGGAGTGCTGCCCGCCGGGCGATGTGGTGCTGGAGGTGCAGGGCCTCAACGCGCTGAACGACAAGGGACTGCCCGCCCTGCGCGATCTGGCGCTGGAGATTCGTGCCAGCGAAATCCTGGGCATCGCAGGGGTCGCGGGCAACGGCCAGCGCGAGCTGGCGGAGGTCGTGACGGGGCTGCGCAAGGCGCGCAGCGGCAGCATCCGGCTGCACGGCGCGGCCGTCACCAACAACTCCCCGCGGCGCATGATCGAGGGCGGCGTCAGCCATGTGCCCGAAGACCGGCTGGGCATGGGACTGGTCGGCAACCTGTCGATCACCGATAACACGATCTTGAAGGACTACCGGCAGGCGCCGCTGGCGCGCGGGGCCTTCCTCAGCCGGCCGGCCATCAGCGCGTACGTGCGCGACCTGATTCAGCGGTTCGGGATCAGCGCGCCGAGCGCGAACACCCCCGTGCGGCTGCTCTCCGGCGGCAACCTCCAGCGCGTCATCCTGGCCCGCGAGATCACCGCGGGCGCCGGACGCGGCAACGGCTCCGGCAAGCGTTCGCCCCTGCTCGTGGCCGTCCACCCGACGCGCGGGCTGGATGTCGGCGCGACCGAGTCGGTGCGCAAGCTGTTGATCGATCAGCGCAACGCCGGAGCAGCCATCCTGCTGATTTCCGAGGACCTGGACGAGCTGCTCGCGGTCAGCGACAGGATTGCCGTGATGCACGATGGCCGGCTGATGGGCACGGTCGCCGCCGAGAATGCCGACATCGGCCACATCGGGTTGATGATGGCGGGGAAGGGAATGGAGGGGAAGGACGTATGATCCTACGAATTGAAAAGCGGCTCGAACGCTCCCGCGCGGCCGCGTTCGCGGTCCCGATCCTCTCGCTGATCCTGGCGCTGGTGCTCGGCGGCATCCTGCTGGCGCTGGCCGAGGCCAACCCGTTCGAGACCTACCGGGCCATGCTCATCGGCGCATTCGGCACGCGCTACGCGGTCTCCGAGACCCTCGTCAAGGCCATTCCACTGATGCTGACCGGCCTGGGCGTGTCCATCGCATTCCGCATGTTGTTCTGGAACATCGGCGCGGAGGGGCAGCTTGCGATGGGCGCGTTCGCCGCCGCGGGCACGGCCCTGTTCATCGTGCCCAACTTGCCGCCGGGGCTGGCGCTGCCTCTGGTGATTGTGGCGGGGTTCATCGCAGGTGCGGCCTGGGGCGTCATCCCCGCGCTGCTCAAGGCCTGGGTCGGCGTCAACGAGATCATCACGACGCTGATGATGAACTATATCGCCATCCTGTGGATCGAGCACCTGTTTTACGGCCCCTGGAAGGATCCGCAGGGCTACGGCTTCCCCGGCACAGCCGAGTTCCCTGAGGTGGCCTGGCTGCCGCGCCTCGCCAATACACGCGTCCACCTGGGCCTGCTCATTGCCATCGTCGCCGCGGTGTTCATCTGGCTCGTCCTGTCGCGCACCAAGTGGGGCTATGAGATTCGCGTCATCGGCGAGAATCCGACCGCGGCCAAATACGCGGGCATCAGCACCGCGCGCAACATCATCCTGGTAATGCTCCTGTCGGCAGGGCTGGCGGGGCTGGCCGGCATGGCGGAGGTCGCGGGCATCTCGCACCGCCTGCAGAAGGGCGTGACGGTGGGCTACGGCTATACCGCCATCATCGTCGCATGGCTGGCGAAGCTCAACCCTTGGGCCGTGCTGGTGGTCGCGATCCTGCTGGCAGGGCTGCTCGTCGGCGGCGACCAGATTCAGATTACGATGGGCCTGCCCGCGTCGGTGGCGCTCGTGCTGCAGGGTATCATTCTGTTCCTCGTGCTCGGCGGCGAAATCCTGACGCAATACCGCATTCGCTTCATCCGCACTCGTTTGGCTCAGTAGGGGCAGGTCTGGCACCTGCCGTTGGCGGGCGGCCGCAAGAGCCGCCCCTACAGGATAATTGGCCGCTCTGAAGGCATCTTGAAAGCGCAGACATGGACTTAGCACTCATTACTTCCATCCTGGCGGTCACCATCCGCGCCGGAACCTCGCTTGTCTTTGCGACCATCGGTGAGATCTACACCGAACGGTCGGGCGTGCTCAACCTGGGGCTGGAGGGCACGATGCTGATGGGCGCGGTCAGCGGCTTTGCAGCCGCGTATCACACGGAGAGCCTCTGGTGGGGCGTGATCGTCGCAATGGTCGTCGGCGGGCTGATGGCCCTCATCCATGCCGTGCTGACCGTCTCGCTGCGCGCGGACCAGACCGTGTCAGGCCTCGCGCTTACCATCTTCGGCACGGGGCTGTCCAGCTTCCTGGGCCAGCGCCTGGGGCCGGCGGGCAAGCCGCTCGTCGGCCTGGTCGGCCCCCGCTTCGAGCGGCTGCCCATCCCCGGGCTCAGCGACCTGCCCGTAGTAGGCCGCGCGCTGTTCCAGCAGGACCTGCTCGTCTACATCATGTTCCTGTTCGTGCCGCTGGCTGCGCTCTACCTGTACCGCACGCGGCCCGGCCTGCACCTGCGCGCGGTAGGCGAAAGCCCGCAGACCGCGGATGCCAAGGGCATCGACGTCTACCGCACGCGCTACCTCTACACGGTCATCGGCGGGATGCTGGTGGGGCTGGGCGGCGCGCACTTGAGCCTGAGCTACACGCCCGGCTGGACCGAGAACCTGACCGGCGGCCGCGGCTGGATTGCCGTCGCTCTGGTCATCTTCGCCACCTGGGACCCAGGCCGCGCAGTGCTCGGCGCACTGGTCTTCGGCGGCATCAACGCCATACAGTTCCGCATGCAGGCCGCGGGCACGACCATCCCCGCCGCGTTCCTGGGGATGCTGCCCTACGCGTTCACCATCTTCGTCCTCGTGATGATTACCTGGCTGGAGTCTGTGCGCAAGAGGGTGGGTGCGCCGGCCGCGCTCGGCCTGCCGTATGTCAGGGGGGAACGGAAGAGCTAGACGGCCCTCTACAGCTTCACTATGACTTCTATCATACCCTCACGCCTCATTAAGTGCTATCTTACTCTAGCTTGACAGGTCCTATATCAGCCAGTACCGGATCCGGCCCCGTCGGGTCCGGTTTTTCGCGCATTCGGGGCATGCCCCGCCCGCTGCGGACCGCTGCGGATCAGTCCCCTGTGTCAGCAGGAGCCTCTCCACGTGCGATCCCACATCCGTAGGACTTATCGCAATGTGAACGACCGAACCACCTTTCACACCGTTCGGAGGACAAAAAATGCCTGAACACCAAATCGTGACGATTGACGGCAACGAAGCAGCCGCTCACGTCGCGCACAAGACCAACGAGGTCATCGCGATCTACCCTATTACGCCCTCCAGCAACATGGGCGAATGGGCGGATGCCTGGAGCGCCCAGGGCCATAAGAACATCTGGGGCACAGTGCCGCTGGTTGTAGAAATGCAGTCGGAGGGCGGCGCCGCCGGCGCTGTCCATGGCGCGCTGCAGACCGGCTCGCTGACGACCACGTTTACCGCTTCGCAGGGCCTCCTGCTGATGATCCCGAACATGTTCAAGATCGCCGGCGAGTTGACCTCGACGGTGTTCCATGTTTCGGCCCGCGCAGTTGCCACGCATGCCTTGTCCATCTATGGCGATCACAGCGATGTGATGGCCTGTCGCTCGACCGGTTGGGCGATGCTCTGCTCCAACAGCGTGCAGGAAGTCATGGACCTGGCGCTCATCGCGCAGGCGTCCACCCTCCAGGCGCGCGTGCCCTTCGTCCACTTCTTCGACGGCTTCCGCACCAGCCACGAACTGAATAAGATCGAGGAGCTGGCCGACGAAGACATCCGGGCGATGATCGACGATGAGCTGGTCATGGCTCACCGCGCCCGCGGCCTCACCCCGGAGCGGCCGGTCATCCGCGGCACCGCGCAGAACCCCGATGTCTTCTTCCAGACGCGCGAGGCCAGCAACCCGTACTACCTGGCGGTGCCCGGCATCGTTCAGGCGCAGATGGACAAGTTCGCGGGCATCGTGGGCCGGCAGTATCACCTGTTCGACTACTACGGCGCGCCGGATGCCGAGCGCGTCATCATCGTGATGGGCTCCGCGGCAGAGACGGCACAGGCCACCGTGGACTATCTGATGGCGCAGGGAGAGAAAGTCGGCCTGCTCAAGGTGCGGCTGTACCGGCCCTTCAGCATCGAGCACTTCCTGGCCGCCCTGCCCCCGACCGTCAAGATCGTGGCGACGCTCGACCGGACCAAGGAACCCGGCGCAGCCGGTGAACCGCTGTATCAGGACGTGGCAACCGCCATCGTCGAGTCCGGCGCAACCTTCCGCGTCGTCGGCGGCCGCTACGGCCTCGCCAGCAAGGAATTCACCCCGGCGATGTGCAAGGCCGTCTACGATAATATGGCCCAGGCGACGCCCAAAAACCACTTCACCGTGGGCATCGTGGACGACGTCACGCATACCAGCCTGGATGTCGATCCGACCTTCAGCATCGAGCCGGCCAACATGGTACGCGCGCTGTTCTACGGCCTTGGCGCGGACGTCACCGTGGGCGCGAACCACAACTCGATTCGCATCATCGGAACCGAGACGCCGAACAGCGCGCAGGGCTTCTTCGTATACGACTCCAAGAAGTCCGGCTCGACCACCACGTCGCACCTGCGCTTCGGTCCGCAAGAGATCCACGCACCCTACCTGATCCAGTCCGCCAACTTCATCGCCATCCATCAGTGGGTCTTCGTGGAGCGCTACAACGTGCTGCCGATGGCCGAGCAGAATGCCGTCTTCCTCCTCAACAGCCCATACAGGCCGGATGAGGTGTGGGATCAGCTCCCCCGCTCGATGCAGCAGCAGATCATCGATAAGAACCTGCGCTTCTTCGTCATCGACGCGTACAAGGTCGCCAAGGACACCGGCATGGGCGTGCGCATCAACACGATCATGCAGACCGCCTTCTTTGCCATCTCCGGCGTCCTGCCCCGCGATGAAGCCATCGACAAGATCAAGGAATCCATCCGCAAAACCTATGGCCGTCGCGGTGAAGCCGTTGTGCAGCAGAACTTCGCAGCCGTGGATCACACGCTGTCTCACCTGTACGAGGTGCATTACCCGCGCCAGGTCACGAGCAAGATCGAGATGCCGCCCATCGTCAACGAGAACGCGCCGGAGTTCGTCAAGAAAGTGACCGCGCCGATCATGGCGGGCCTGGGCGAGCTGCTGCCTTCCTCCATGCTGCCGGCGGACGGTACCTGGCCGACCGCAACGACGCAGTGGGAGAAGCGCAACATCGCGCTGGAAATCCCCGTTTGGGATCCGAGCATCTGCATCCAGTGCGGCAAGTGCGCGTTTGTCTGCCCGCACGCGGCCATCCGCACGAAGGTCTATCCACCGGAGACGCTAGCCGGCGCGCCGGAAACCTACAAGGCGGTTGACTACAAGAGCCGCGACCTCCCCGGCATGAAGTACACCGTCCAGGTGGCACCGGAAGACTGCACGGGCTGTGGGCTGTGCGTCGAGGCCTGCCCGGCCAAGAACAAAAGCGAGCCGCGGCTCAAGGCCATCAACATGGCCCCGCAGCCGCCCATCCGCTTCACGGAGCGCGACAACTTCGCGTTCTTCCTGGACCTGCCCGAGCTGGACCGCACGCTGCTGACGCCCAACAACGTCAAGAACTCGCAGCTCCTCCAGCCGCTCTTCGAGTTTTCGGGTGCCTGCTCCGGCTGCGGCGAGACACCTTACGTCAAACTGCTGAGCCAGTTGTTCGGTGACCGGGCCATTGTCGCCAACGCGACCGGCTGCTCCTCCATCTACGGCGGCAACCTGCCGACGACCCCGTGGAGCGTCAACAAGGAGGGCCGCGGGCCAGCCTGGTCCAACAGCCTGTTCGAGGACAACGCAGAATTCGGCCTGGGCTTCCGGCTGACCCTCGACAAGCAGGCTGAATTCGCCGCCGAGCTGGTGCAAAGCCATCGCGATGTGCTGGGGGATGAACTGGCGGACGCGCTGCTGAATGCCGACCAGTCCACTGAGCGCGGCATCGTGGACCAACGGGCCCGCGTGGCCGCAGTGAAAGAACGCCTGGCAAACATGGGCGAGCCCTGGGCGCAGCAGCTCAGCACACTGGCAGACGCGCTGGTCAAGCGGTCCGTCTGGATCGTGGGCGGCGACGGGTGGGCCTATGACATCGGTTACGGCGGGCTGGACCATGTCCTCGCCTCGGGCCGCAAGGTCAACGTCCTGGTGCTGGACACGCAGGTGTACTCCAACACCGGCGGCCAGTCCTCCAAGGCGACCCCGCGTGCGGCCGTCGCCCGCTTCGCAGCCGCCGGCAAACCGCTGCCCAAGAAGGACCTCGGGGCGATCGCCATGAGCTACGGCTCGATCTACGTGGCGCAGATCGCTATGGGCGCGAACGATGCACAGACTGTACGCGCCTTCCTGGAAGCCGAGGCTTACCCCGGCCCCAGCCTGATCATCGCCTACAGCCACTGCATCGCGCACGGCATCAACATGACCAAGGGCCTGAACCAGCAGAAGCTGGCGGTGGATAGTGGCGCATGGCCGCTCTATCGCTTCAACCCGCTGCTGGCGGAACAGGGTCAGAACCCCTTAACGCTCGACTCGAAAGCGCCGAAGATCCCGCTCAAGGACTACATCTACAACGAGACGCGCTACAGCGCCCTGGCCCGCTCCGATGAAGAGCGCGCCGAGATGCTGCTGAAGCTGGCGCAGGCGGATGTGGAGAAGCGCTGGAAGCAGTACGAGCAGTTGGCCGGTATCGCAACGACGCCTGAGAAGTAACCTTCAAACGATGGCGATGGCAGGCAGCTTAGCCGCTTGCCATCGCACTTCGTCCTGATAGGAGATATCCCATGACTGACCTGACCACGACTTACATGGGTCTGACCCTCAAGAATCCCATCGTACCCTCGGCGTCGCCGCTCTCGAAGTCGATTGGCGGCATCGCGCGCATGGCTCAAAGCGGCGCAGCCGCGGTGACGCTGTACTCGCTGTTCGAGGAGCAGATCGACATCGAGGCCCTGGCGCAGCATCACTTCCTGGAGCAAGGCTCCTACAGCTACGCCGAAGCCCTGACCTACTTCCCCAAGTCTATCGAGTACTACCGCGGGCCCGAGGAATACCTGGACCTCATCCGCCAGGCGAAGGCTGAGGTGGACATCCCGATCATCGCCAGCCTGAACGGCGTCACGCCCGGCGGCTGGATCGAGTACGCGCACATGATGGAACAGGCGGGCGCCGACGCCATCGAGTGCAATGTCTATCTCATCCCCACGCGGCTGGACCAGGATGCGACGGCAATCGAGAACGTCTACCTGGAGATTCTCCAGGCAGTCAAAGCCGCGGTCAAGGTGCCGGTTGCGATGAAGCTCAGCCCCTTCTTCAGCTCGCTGCCCAACATGGCCTACCGGTTGGACCGGGCGGGCGCGGATGGGCTCGTGCTGTTCAACCGCTTCTATCAGCCGGATCTGGACCTGGAAGAACTCACTGTCGTGCCCAACCTCGTATTGAGCCGCTCCGCGGAGATGCGCCTGCCGCTGCGCTGGATCGCCATCCTGTACGGCCACATCAACGCGTCGATGGCGTTGACCACGGGCATTCACACGCCGGAGGACGTCGTCAAGGCCGTCATGGCCGGCGCAGACATCGCCAATATCGCGTCGGTGCTGCTGGAGCAGGGCGTGGATAAGATCACAGACCTGGTGGCCGGTCTCCAGCAGTGGATGGAAATCCACGAGTACGAGTCGGTGAGCCAAATGAAGGGCGCACTGAGCCAGCGCGCATGCCCCGAACCGGCGGCGTTCGAGCGCGCCAATTATATGAAGGTCCTGGGTAGCTGGCACTAGACCAGCGCCGCCAAGCTGGTGCTCGGCGTTCCAAACGGTGTAAGCTCCTCTTACCTTCCCTCGTCCATAAGTCCTCGAAGCCTCATGCCAGCAGGCTTCGGGGACTTATGCCAACCGGCCCCACAGGACGTTCATCACCCTTCAGCGTATTCCGTGCATGCCGTGGTTACACTACGCGCCCTCTATCTGGCGCACCGCCTCTTCCGGCGAAACATGCGTATAAATCACTGACATGAGGCCCGGCAGGTACTTCTCCATCATCAGGCAGTTCGTATAAACCACCGGCCGGATGAGATCGGGCACGACCGGCACATTGGTGACGTCGATGCTTGTCTTGAAACGCACCTCCCCATCGGAAAAGTCCATCTCGAAGTTGCCCAGCGCCATCGCATAGTTCGCCCGCGTGATGAATTCCGCCACGGCCAGGCGGCTTTCCTCCGGAATGGCGAGCGGCGCAACCGAATAGAACAGCACCTGCTCCAGGTCTTTCGTGACACGCACCTGGGCGAAGCAGTGCCACCTGGCAGTTTTCCCCTGAAAGGGCAGGCGCAGCAGCGGCCGGTCAGGCAGCTTCTCGAACGCCCATTCATCTTCCCGGAAGAATTCCATGAGTGCCTCCAGCACGCGCGTCGGGTCACGCTGGATGCTGGGGTCGGCGGGCCGCGCCTGTCCGGCAGCCTGAGAGCGTACGGGCTGCATCGAAATAACCGTCGCACCCATTTCGCCCATCACATCATACAGGCCCTCCAACGCGGACCGTACCGCCTCAAACCGAGGGGCGAATTCATCGCGTGCCCGGTGCGTGATGCTCGCCTGCTTTCCTGCACCGTTCGTGAGCACCAGCGTCGTCGCAGCCTCGCCGTCCGGCTGTTCACCGCCGTTCGTGGGGCTCACAGACAGCACATCAGCGATGATGCACTGCTCGAACAACGCATCTATTTGCTCCAGGCTCAGGCTGCACGCATAGACTTCCTCGTTGCCAACCAGGTCGATCGCCTTGATGACCGCCGAGCCATTGCCGCGGACCGTGATGCGCTTGCCGCCCCACGCCCCGTGCAAATCATCCAGGACGAGCACTGCATTGCGCCAGGTGCTCCGCTCGCCCAGAAATATCTCCGTCCGATTCTCCACTTTGCGCTCCTCTACACCATCCATTTTCGGTCGCAGTCTACCAACAACCGCGCTGGGATTAGGTGAGCCACATTCCGGCAGACCTTAAGGATAGCTTTGCACACAAGGGGCAGCGGAGGTGTGCTATAATGCAGCCCTGCATGACTCTAGATCCCGAAACCAATCAAGAGATTGACCCCATGCCCAGATTCGACTATGTGCGCGCAACCAGCATTGCGCACGCCCAGGCGCTGCTGGCTGAGCCGGACGTGCGCAGCCGCGTGCTCGCCGGCGGCACGGACCTCCTGCTGCTCCTGCGCGAGGGCCAGACCCCGTGTGACCGCGTCGTGGACATCACCCAAATTGCGGAGTTGCACCGGATTCACTGCCAGGACGGCTATGTCATCATCGGCGCGGCAGCCACCTTCAGCGAGATCATCGCGTCGGACGTGGTCAACGCAACCGCGCCATTGCTCGTCGCAGCGTGCCGGTCTGTCGGCGCGCCGCAGATTCGCAACATGGGGACGCTCGGCGGCAACGTCGCCAACGCGGCCGCGTGCGCGGATTCGCTGCCCGCGCTGGTGTGCCTCGACGCCATCGCCCACGCGGAGACCGCGGACGGCAAGCTGCACTGGCCCGTCAGCGAGTTTGTGACCCGCCCCAACCGCACACAGTTGCCCCCGGCCGCGCTGCTGACCGCGCTGAGCTACCGCGTGCCTCCGCCGGATAGCCGCAGCGTGTTCCTCAAGCTGGGCCGGCGTAACGCCCTCGCAATCTCGCGGCTGACCGTCGCGGCGTTGGGCCGTGTCATCGATGGCCGCATCGCGGAGGCGCGCGTCGTGCCCGGCTCCGCGACGCCGCAGATTCACCGCTTCGCAGAGACCGAACGCGCGCTGCTGGGCCGGGAGCCGACCGCCGCGCTGTGCACGGAGGCCGGCCAGACGGCTGTGCGGGAGATGAGCGGCATCACAGGCCCGCGGTGGTCCAGCGAATACAAGGAGCCCGCGCTGGCCGCGCTCGTGACGCGCGCACTGCGGCACGTCTTTGGCCTGGCAGAGCAGATAACAGGAGAGACCCCATGAACATCACGTTCACGCTGAACGGACAGACGGTCAGCGCGGACGCGCCCGCGGACATGACGCTGCTCCACTTCCTGCGCGACGTCCTGGGGCTGACCGGCACAAAGGAAGGGTGCAGTGTGGGCGAGTGCGGCGCGTGTTCCGTGCTGCTCGACGGCCGGTTGGTCAACTCCTGCCTCGTGCTGGCCCCGCAGACCGATGGCCGGCAGGTCGTGACTATCGAAGGGATTCGCAGGCCGGATGGCGGGCCGAACGACCTGCAGCAGGCGTTCATCGACCACGGCGCGGTGCAGTGCGGCTACTGCATCCCGGGCATGGTGTTGGCGGGTGAGGCGCTGCTGGCGCAGACGCTCACCCCCACCCGCGCGGACATCCGCGAGGCCATTGCGGGCAACCTGTGCCGCTGCACGGGCTACCAGCAGATCGTGGATGCTATCGAGGCGACGGCGGCAGAACGGTTGCAGGTTGAAAAGTTGAATGTTGCAGGTTGATGCGTGAGCGTGGCAGACCGCAAACTTGTAACCTGTAACCTTCCAACCTGCAACCGTAACAAGGGGGACAGGGTGACCGACACACGCTACATCGGCAAGCCCGCGGCGCGGGTAGACGCGCTGGAGAAGGTGCTGGGCACCGCGCAGTACGCAGGCGACCTGCACCCCCCGGGCATGTTGTATGCGCGCTGCCTGCGCAGCACGCTGCCGCATGCGCGCATCGTCCGGCTGGACGTCGCGCCTGCGCTGCAAGTGCCCGGCGTGCGCGCCGCAATTACGGGCGCGGATTTCGTCGATCACGGCAGGTTCGGCTTCCCCGTGGCCGATATGTACATGCTGGCCCATGAGCGCGTGCGCTACGTGGGCGATGCGATTGCCGCGGTCGCGGCGGAGAGCGAAGAGGCGCTGGCCGCAGGGCTGGCCGCGATCGTCTGCGAGCTGGAGCCGCTGCCCGCCGTCTTCGACCCGGAGGCCGCGCTGGACCCCGCTGCACCGCTCGTCGGTGAGCAGCCGTGGGAGGCTGCGACTGAGCCGCGCGGGAACCTGCTCGCGACCGACATCGTGCGCCTGGGCGACCCCGATGCGCTGCTCGCTGCGTGTGACGTGGTACTGGACGAACACTTCAGCACCGCGCATCAGGAGCACGCCTACCTCGAAACCGAGGCCGCGCTGGCCGAGCCCTGGCCTGACGGGACGGGCGTCACGGTGCATTCCTCCAACCAGAGCCCGTTCATCAACCGCGACACCCTGTGCCGGACGCTCGGCCTCGACCAGGAGCACGTCCGCGTGATCCAGCCGCCTGTCGGCGGCGCATTCGGCGGCAAGGACGACCTGCTCTATCAGACCTCCGGCCAAGTCGCTAGGCTCGCCCTGCTGACCGGCCGGCCTGTGCGCATGACGTTCTCGCGCGAAGAGTCCATGATTGCGTCGTACAAGCGCAATCCCATGCGCGTGCACATCCGCCTGGGCGCAGACCCGCACGGCACGCTGGTCGCCAGCAAGATCGACCTGCTGGTGGACAGCGGCGCATACGCGGCCATCACGCCCTTCGTCGCCTGGCGCGGCACTATTCACGCAATGGGCCCGTACCGCTACCGGGCGTGCCATGTGGACACGCGCGTCGCATACACCAACAACGGCTACACCGGTGCGTTCCGCGGGTTCGGCAACACGGAGGTCACGACTTGCATCGAGCAGGCAATAGACGACCTGGCGGCCCGGCTCGACATGGACCCAATCGACCTGCGCCTCGCCAACTGCCTGCGGCCCGGCGACGAAACCGTCCACGGCCAGCCGCTCGGTGACGATGTGGCGCTGGTCGAGTGTCTGCAACAGGTGCGCCGCGATGCGGACTGGGATCACAAACGCCGCGAATATGTCCGTAGGAATGAGGGTTCCTCGCCCCTGCGCAGAGGCATCGGTATCGCCGGCTTCTTTCACGGGATCTCGCTCGGCGCGGAGGGTGAAGACCAGGCCGTCAGCACGCTGGCCGTCAATGCCGATGACACGCTGACCCTGACGTCCGGCCTGACGGACTACGGGACCGGCTCGCGCACGGTGTTCACGCTGATTGCCGCGGAGGTCCTCGGCGTGCAGCCGGAGCGCATCCATATGCTCCGGCCGGATACGGCCACCGCGGTCGCCAGCGGCCCCACGGTCGCATCGCGCGCCACCGTGCTGGGGGGCAACGCGACGCGGGTTGCGGCGGAGCGGCTGGCAAGCGTGCTGACCGGCGCGGCGGCTGACCTGCTCCGCTGCAGCCCGGCCCAGGTGCTGCGCGAAAGGGAGCACTACATCGGGCCGGATGAAGAGCCAGTGCACTTCGAGGCTGTCACGGCGCACGCGCGCACAATGGGGTTGGAGCTCGCGGTGCGCGGGGAATGGCACGCGCCCGAAAACCACTGGGACTTCGCGACGGGCCGCGGCAAGCCCTACTTCGCCTATCACTTCGGTGCGCAGGTCGCAGAGGTGACGGTAGACATGGGCACCGGCAAGGTGGATGTGACCGGCATCTGGGCCAGCCACAACACCGGCACCGTCCTGTTCCCCCAGGGCATCCTCGGCCAGCTCTACGGCGGCATCACGCAGGGGCTCGGCTACGCGCTGATGGAGCGGGTGGATTACGACCAGGGCTACATCCAGGGCACCAACTTCGACGCCTACCTGATCCCGACTGCGCTCGACGTGCCCGACATGGTAGGCCGTTTCGTGCAGAAGCCGTTTGCTGCGGGGCCGTTCGGCGCCAAGAACATCGGGGAGCCGGGCATGGTGCCGACCGCGGCCGCCATCCTCAACGCTATCTTCCATGCGACGGGCCGGCGGGTGTATGACCTGCCGGCCAGCCTCGAACGCGTGCTGCTCGGCCACGACCTGCGCCCGACCGGGTCGGACCGCGCGTGCAAGCTGGGCCTGCGCGCATAGCAACCACGGAAGAAGCGGAGCACACGGAATTATGTTGATTTTCGCTTTCCGTGTGCTCCGTGTTTTCCACGGTGAGTACTTGCGGTGACTTGCACCTGACTGGCATCGTTGTATAATACTGGTTGTCAGACATCTTACATCCTCCAGCAAGAGCAAAATCGCATGTCAGCCGCATCCGGGGTTCGCATCCGGGCCGATGGCCGTCCGCTGTACGCGCAGACCAGCCAGGCGTTGCGCCGCTTGATCGAGGACGGGGCCTACACGCTGGGCGACCGGCTGCCATCCGAACCCGCGCTGGCCCAACGGCTCGGCATCTCGCGGCCCACGCTGCGCGAGGCGCTGCGCCTGCTGGAGGACGAGGGCATGATTGTCCGGCGGCATGGCGTCGGCACATTCGTGACTGCACCTCGCCCTCGCATCGACGCCGGACTGGAACTATTGGAGAGCATCGAGCGGATGGCCGAGCGCGCCGGACTGCGGACGGAGATGGGCGCGCTCGCCTACCGCGAGTTTGCCGCGCCTGCACAAATGGCCGCACGTCTGGGCGTAGCCGAAGGCGCGGTAGTCACCGATGTGACGCGCGTCATGCTGGCCGACGGGCGGCGCATCGCCTTCCTGACGGACGTGCTGCCGCAGGAGTACCTGCGCGGGGATGAACTGGGCGCAGCGTTTCAGGGGTCCGTGCTGGATCATCTGCTGGCGCGCGGCTGGCCCACGCTGTCACATTCGCGCACCGAGCTGTCAGCGTGCGCGGCCGAAGCGCCCGTTGCGAAGGAACTGCACATCAAGAGCGGCGAGCCGCTGCTCAAGCTGGAGGCGCAGCTCTTCGCATCCGATGGACGGGTCGTGGACTACTCGACCAGCTACTTCGTGCCCGGTTTCTTTCGCTTTCACGTCGTCCGCCGGATCGGCTGATGAGAATGGGGAGGCACACATGATAGGTGGAACACAAGCAGCCGCGGTCGCCGAGCGGGTGGCCAAGCGGGTGGCCGCACAGGGGGATGCCATCATCGGCTTTCTGCGCGACATCTGCGCCATACCGTCCATCGAGTCTCAGATCGGGCCGGTTGGAGAGCGCATCCAGGCCGAGATGCGCCGGCTCGGCTATGACGAGGTGCGGTTCGACCGGATGGGCAACACCATCGGGCGCATCGGCGATGGTCCCAAAGTCATCGTCTTCGACTCGCACATCGACACCGTGGGTGTCGGGGACCCGGCCCAGTGGGAGTGGGACCCCTTCCGGGGCAAGATCGAGGACGGCTGCCTCTACGCGCGCGGGGCCTGCGACGAGAAGGGCTCCACGCCGGGCATGGTCTACGGCCTGGCAATTGCCCGCGACCTGGGCCTGCTGGACGGGTACACGGCGTACTACTTCGGCAACATGGAAGAATGGTGTGATGGGATTGCCCCCAATGCGTTCGTGGAGGTGGACCCCGGCATCCGCCCGGACTTCGTGATCATTGGTGAACCGACCAAGATGAACGTCTACCGCGGCCACAAGGGCCGGCTGGAGATGCGCGTCGTGGCGAAGGGCCGCTCGGCCCACGCAGCGTCGAACCACCTGGGCGACAACGCCATCTATAAGCTGCTCCCCGTGATTGCGGGCATCCGCGACCTGGAGCCGCAGTTGGGCGATCACCCCTTCCTCGGTCACGGCAAGATCACGGTCAGCGATATGCACGTGCAGACGCCCTCCATCAATGCCGTGCCCGACGAGGCGATCATCTACATCGACCGGCGCATGACCTTTGGGGAGACCAAAGAGCAGGTGCTCGCGCAGGTCGCCGCGCTCATCCCAGATGACCAGCGGGACAGCATCACGCTGGAGGAGCTGTTCTACGACGAACCGTCCTACACCGGCTTCGTCTTTCCGGTGGACAAATACTTCCCCGCGTGGGCGCTGGACGAGGCCCACCCGCTCGTCCAGGCAGGGCAGACGGCGCGACGGCTGGCCGGCCTGCCCGATGCGCCGAGCGGCAAGTGGAACTTCTCCACGAACGGCATCTACTGGATGGGCAAGGCAGGCATTCCGGCCATCGGCTTCGGGCCGGGCGACGAGGAGACTGCGCACACCGTCCGCGACTCCGTGCCGCTGGCCGATGTGGTCAAGGCGGCGGAGTTCTATGCACTCCTGCCCGCGCTGATACCACACGACTAAGGAAGAAGAAAAAAGGAAGAAGGAAGATAAAGCAATCTCTGACGCAAGTCTCATATTTTTTCTTCCATCTTCCTTCTTTCATCTTCCTTCAGTAACCTACAAGGAGTTGTCTATGCAAACTTATCTTCGTGGCCGCGACTTCATCAGTGACCTCGACTTCAGCAAGGACGAGGTCGAGACCGTCCTGGATGTAGCAATGGAGCTCAAGCGGGCGCGCGCGATGGGCGTGCCGCACGCCTACCTGCGCGACAAGGTGCTGGCGATGCTCTTCTTCTTCACCAGCACGCGCACCCGCGGCTCCTTCGAGGCGGGCATGGCGCAGCTCGGCGGGCACGCCGCGTTCATCGACTCGGAGACGACTCAGATTTCCCACGGCGACACCGCAAAGGAAATCGGTGAAATCTTCGGGCGCTACTTCGATGGCATCGCCATCCGCCAGTGCGACTGGCAGTTCGGCAACCGCTACATCAACGAGGTCGCCCAGGCCAGCCGCGTGCCGGTCCTCAACATGCAGTGCGACGTCTACCATCCGTTCCAGTGCCTCGCGGACCTGCTCACAATCATCGAGAAGAAAGGCCGCGACCTGCGCCGCAAGAAGGTCGTCGTCTCGTGGGCCTACGCAGCTTCATACAGCAAGCCCATCTCCGTCCCGCAGTCGCTCATCCTACAGTTGACGCGGTTCGGCTGCGATGTGGTGCTGGCCCATCCGCCGGAGTTCAAGCTGATGCCGGACATCATGGACCAGGCGCGCGACAATGCCCGCAAGTATCGGGTCGGCTTCGACGTGGTGCATGATATGGACGAGGCGTTCCGCGACGCGGATGTCGTCTACCCGAAGTCGTGGGGGCCCCTGCTGACCACAACCGGCAAGGAAGAGGGCAAGGCGCTCATCGACAAGTATCGCAGTTGGATCACGGACCAGCGCCGCATGGACCTGACCGCGGAAGACTCCATCTACATGCACTGCCTGCCGGCGGATCGCGGCCTCGAAGTGACCGACGAGGTCATCGACGGCCCGCACTCGGTCGTCTACGACGAAGCCGAGAATCGTCTGCACGTCCAGAAGGCGGTCATGGCGTTGACGATGTCGTGATGATGAGGAACCCCGGTTTCGTGTAAAGCTTTGCTTTACCTGAGAAACCGGGTTTCTAAGACACCACAGGAGCATACCCAATGTCCACCCCCCGTAAAGTCGCGGTCGTTGCCATTGGCGGCAATTCACTGATCAAAGATGCCCGTCACGTACGCGTCGAAGACCAGTACGAAGCAGCAAAGGAGACGACGCAGCACATTGCCGATATGATCGAGGCGGGCTGGGAGGTTGCCATCGGCCACGGCAACGGGCCGCAGGTCGGTTTCATCCTGCGCCGCTCTGAGATCGCGGCCAGAGTCGAGGGCATGCACGAGGTCCCGTTGGATGTGTGCGGCGCAGATAGCCAGGGCGCAATCGGCTACGCGCTACAGCAGAACCTCCAGAACATTCTGTTCCAGCGCGGCATCAAGAAGAATGTCGCAACGATCATCACGCAGGTGCTGGTGGATCGCAACGATCCGGCCTTCCAGAATCCGACCAAGCCCATCGGCGGGTTCATGGACGAGGCCGAGGCCATGCGCCGGCGGGATGAGATGGGCTGGAGTGTGGTCGAGGATGCGGGCCGGGGCTGGCGCCGCGTAGTCGCATCCCCACTGCCCCAGGAGATCGTCGAGCTGGACACGATCAAGGCAATCATCAACGCGGGGATCATTGCGATCACTGTCGGCGGCGGCGGGATCCCGGTCATCGACAAGGGCAACGGCGATTACATCGGCATCGCCGCAGTCATCGACAAGGACTTTGCATCGAGCCTGCTCGCCCGCGCGATCCAGGCCGACCTGTTCCTGATCTCGACTGCCGTGGAGAAGGTCGCGCTAAACTTCGGCAAGCCCGACCAGCAATGGCTGGACCGGCTGACGTTGAGCGAGGCGAAACGCTACCTGGCCGAGGGCACGCACTTTGCCAAAGGCTCGATGGGGCCGAAGATCCAGGCCATTATCTGGTACCTGGAAGCAGGCGGCAAGCACGCCATCATCACCAATCCGGAGAACATCGGCCGCGCGCTGCGCGGGGAGACGGGAACGCATATTGTGCCGGACGAGTAATGAGTAACGAGTAAAACTTACTCGTTACGCGTTATCCACAACCGCAGGAGCCAGTCTTGGACCACGTCAAGTCGCTCCGATGCCTCATCTGCGGGCGGACGTATGCACCGGACGAGGTGGAGTATGTCTGTCCGCACCACGGTAACGAGGGCATCCTCGATGTCGAGTACGATTACGAGCTGATCGCACGACGTCTCAACCCCGACCGGCTGGCGCGCGACTCGGACCCGACCATCTGGCGCTACCGGCCGCTGCTCCCAGTCCGGCCAGACAGTCCCGTCCCGCCGCTGACCGTAGGGGGCACGCCCCTGTATCGAGCTGACCGGCTGGCCGAGGCGCTGGGGCTGCGGCATGTCTGGGTCAAGGATGACGGGCGGCTGCCGACCGCGTCGTTCAAGGATCGGGCGAGCGCCATCGCCGTCGTCAAGGGACGGGAGCGCGGCGCGGAGGTCATCACCACCGCCAGCACCGGCAATGCCGCGGCAGCCCTGGCTGGCCTGTGCGCCAGCGTGGGCCAGCGTAACGTCATCTTCGTCCCGCAGAGTGCGCCGCCGGCCAAAATTGCGCAACTGCTCGTCTACGGCAGCACCGTGCTGCTCGTCCGCGGGACGTATGACGACGCATTCGAGCTGTGCCTGAAGGCGGCGCAGGCGTTCGGCTGGTACAACCGCAACACGGGCTACAACCCCTACATGAGCGAGGGCAAGAAGACGGCCAGCTTCGAAATCTGCGAGCAGCTCGGCTGGGACGCGCCTGACCGCATCTTCGTGCCCGTGGGCGACGGGTGCATCATCGGCGGTATCCACAAGGGGTTGAAGGACCTGCTGGCGCTCGGCTGGATCGACCGGATGCCCAAGCTGATGGGCGTCCAGGCGGCAGGCTCCGCTGCGCTATACGACGCGTGGCGCAGCGGCACGGCTGCGCTGGACATGCAGCCCATCGCCGCGTACACGGTCGCGGACAGCATCTCCGCGGGCCTGCCGCGCGATCGCATCAAGGCGCTCGCCGCGGTGCGGGAGACGGACGGCGCGTATGTCAGGGTGACGGACGAGCAGATCCTTGCGGCCATTCCGGTGTTGGCGCAGGCGACCGGCGTCTTTGCGGAGCCGGCCGCGGCGGCTGCGTATGCGGGGCTGGCGCAGGCCGTCACGGATGGCCTGGTTGAGCCGGACGAGCGCATCGTCGTGCTCTGCACGGGCAGCGGACTGAAGGATGTGGCGTCCGCGCGGCGGTCGGTCGGGGAGCCATTTGTCGTGGACGCGAACCTGCCCGCGGTGGAGCAGACGCTGAAACAGGATTCGAGGCTATAGCCGCTATGGATGCGTGTGAGTGCAGGGCATGTAACCGGCTGAAGCCTCGACTCCCAGTCGCTTCTGTCCGCAGATGAAACGTTTTCCAAGACGCGGCGCCTGGCTGCGCGGGCTGGCATGGGCTACGGCCCTGCTGGTGGCAGCCTGGATTCTGAGCATGACGCTCGTAGAGCGCGGACAACCGGGCAGCATCAACCTGGTGCCGTTCAGCCGCAAGCTGCCCGCGCTGGCGTGTCTGCTCGGCGGGTGCGAGTTCCGCAGCGAGCGCAATTCTGCGGCCGCGTTCCTGTTCGTGGATTTTCTGGGCAACATCGCGGTGTTCGTGCCGCTCGGCGCGGCGCTGGCCGTCGCCACGTTCCCGCGGCGGGTGCGCGGGCAGCGCGAGCGGCATTTCGGTGGGCGCTGGTGGGGCCGGGTGACGCTGATTGGCTTCCTGCTCAGCCTGAGCATCGAGGTGATCCAGCTTTTCCTGGCATCACGCGCTACGGATATCGATGATGTGATTCTGAACACGCTGGGCACGCTGCTGGGGGCCGCCATTCTCGTATTACTCGTTTCTCATTTCTCGTTAGCGAGGAGCACATGATTGATCTGACCGTCCACTCCGATCGTCTCGCACGCGCAGTGCAACGCGCACGCGAGCGTAACATCATCATCCCGACCTTCGCCCAGATGCGGAATCCGGCGCTGATTCCCGACCGCATCAAGGCGGAGCTGCGCAGCATCGGCCTGTGGGATGTCAACCCGCGCAACCTCTTTCGCATCACCTGGAAGAACGAGCCGGTCGCGCATGGCGGTGGCTTCGGCCCAGCAAACTATCTGGAGCTCCCGAAGGCACTGACCGGTGTAGACGCGCGTATCCTTGTCCTCGTCGGCAAATGGTTCCCCACCGGCGCGCACAAGGTCGGCGCGGCGTTCGGCTGCCTCGTCCCGCGGCTGGTCACGGGTCAGTTCGACCCGACGACGCAGAAGGCCGTCTGGCCCTCCACCGGCAACTACTGCCGCGGGGGCGCGTACGATTCCGCGCTGCTCGGCTGTGAGTCCATTGCCATCCTGCCGGAAGGCATCAGCCGCGAGCGGTTCGAGTGGCTGTCGCAGATTGCAGGCGAGGTCATTGCGACGCCGGGCAGCGAGAGCAACGTCAAGGAAATCTTCGA
>JAKPQT010000122.1 GCA_029555885.1 Chloroflexota bacterium
CTCATGTACCCCAACGACAACTGGGCTGCGAGCTACAATAACCAGTTGCCCGCGCCTGACGCGCGACGTCTGCTGGTCGAATACACCTCGCACGAGGACGCGGCCTTCCACCTCGCCGGCGGAGCCATCATCCCGGTCGCAGAGATTGAAGCCGGCGCGCGCGCCGACATCCTGGCGCCGGTGCAGCCGGCCACGCAGCGGGTAAGGTTGCGCGTCGTGCCGCGCGGGGGCGGCGCGCCCATCGCGGCCAAGCTCCACGTCCACGGCGCGGCCGGCGAGTACCTCGCGCCCGAGGACCGCCATCGCATCATCAACCCCGCCTGGTTTGAGGACTACTCGGTCGACTTCGTCCACCGAGACCTGCACCCGTCCACGTACATCAACGGCGAGACCGCGCTGCGTCTGCCCGTCGGCCCGGTCTATGTCGAGGTCAGCAAGGGCTTCGAGGTGCGGCCGGTCCGCCAGGTGGTCGATATCACGCCGGACACGCACGAGGTTGTCATCGAGGTCGATAAGGTGCTGCCGTGGCGGGAGCGCGGCTGGGTCACGGCAGATACGCACGTCCATTTCCTCTCGCCCATCTCCGCTCTGCTGGAGGGCGCGGCCGAGGGCGTCAACATCGTCAACCTGCTGGCAAGCCAGTGGGGCGAGCTGATGACCAACGTGGGCGACTTCGACGGCCAGACCACCTGGGGCGCACGGGGCGCGGGCGGCAACGGTGAGTACCTGGTCCGCGTCGGCACCGAGAACCGCCAGCATGTCCTCGGCCACATCTCGCTGCTCGGCTACCGCGGGCGCATCATCGCGCCGATGACGACCGGCGGCCCGGATGAGTCCGCGCTGGGTGACCCGGTCGATGTGCTCCTGACCGAGTGGGCGCGGCAGTGCAAGGCGCAGGGCGGCCTCGTGGTCCTGCCTCACTTCCCCAACCCGCGCGCCGAACACGCCGCCAGCATCGTCCACGGCGAGATCGACGCACTGGAAATGACCTCCTGGGCAGACCTGTACAGCGGCATCAATCCCTACTCGCTGGCCGACTGGTATCGCTATCTGAACTGCGGATATCTCGTCGCAGCCGTCGGCGGCACGGACAAGATGGCCGCGAGCACTGCGGTTGGCACCGTGCGCACCTATGCGCACATCGCGGCCGACGAGCCGTTCACCTATGACGCCTGGATGAACGCGGTGCGCCGTGCGGAGACATTCGTCACTTACGGCCCCCTGATGGAGGTCGCCGTGGATGGCCGTCCGCTGGGCAGCCGCATCGCTATGTCTGCCAGCGGCGGTACGGTCGACATCACCTGGCAGGCCGCCAGCGTGACGGTCCCCATGTCGCGGGTCGAATTGGTGGTCAACGGCGAGATACGCGAGAGCCAGGCTGTCGAGCCGTGGCAGGCTGCTGGAAACTGGCGCGTGAAGCTAGACCGCAGCGCATGGCTCGCCGTGCTGGTGCGCGGCCACTATCCTGACAAGCCCGAAATCATCGCGGCGCACTCATCGCCCGTCATGGTGGACGTCGAAGGCTCACCGATGCTCGCCGCCGCCGATGCCCTGACCATCCTCGAGCAGATCGAGGGCGCGCTGGCCTATCTGGACACAGTGGGAACACGGCGCGATGATATGACGTATAAACGTATGCGCCTGGTGCTGGAGGGCGCGCACCGCACCCTCCACAACCGGATGCATTGCCAGGGCCAGTACCATGACCACAACGTCATGCAGAATCACAGCGGACACTGAGCACATCGGCTATCGACATGGAAGAGGAATCACAAGTCACTTCCCTCGCTGCGGCAAGGGAAATGTTCGTACAGGCGCGCGTACGCGCGCTGCGGGAAGACTGGCTTAACCGGCTAACCGGCAAACCGGCGGACCTGCTGCCGTACGAGGCTGTCGCCGCGGTCCTGAGGTCCTACCAGCACCGGCAGTTGACCGAGGTGCGCACGATCCCGCTGGACAAGATCGTGGGCAGCGTGGGCCGCTACAAGGATTTCAACCGCCGGTTCCTGCCGCGGCAGCGCTCCCTGGCCTACCGTTGGGCACGCGTCGAACAGGCCATGGACAGCAGCCTGGGCGTGCCGCCCATCGAGGTCTACCAGATCGGCGATGTCTACTTCGTCCTCGACGGCAACCATCGCGTCTCTGTTGCGCGGGCCAATGGCTTCGACACGATCGACGCCTACGTGACGATTGTGCCGGTCGCAGCAGACATCGAAGCCGGCGACTCGCTGGACGAAGCGATCAACAAGGCCGAGTGTGCGCACTTTCTGGCGCAGACGCGCCTGGCCGAACACTGCAAGGAACTCGACATCGAGTTCACCAAGCCGGGTGGCTATCCGAAGCTCCTGGAACATATATACACGCACCGCTACTTCATGGGCCTGGATGCGCCAGAGGAGGGGCCGCGCATTAGCTTCCCGGCGGCTGCCGCCGACTGGTACGCCAATGTCTACCTGCCCATCGTGGCTTCCATCCGCCGGCACGGATTGGAGCGGCGCTTCCCCGGGCAGACGCCGGCGGACCTCTACGTGCAGGTGTCGGCTCGCATTCTGGAACAGAGCGCCCAGCAGGGCCGCGCGCCCGCCGCCGATGTAGTGGTTCAGGAAATCGCGGCGCATGCCCCATCGCCCTTCGCGGCTGCCATGCAGAACCTCGCGCGGCGGCTGGCGGCCCATGCCCCGTTTGTCCGCAAGGCCCACCGGCCTGCGAGTGAAGTTTCCGCCGCAGCTGCAGATGAAACGCCAACCGCCGATGCCGGCGAGGGACCTGTCCATGCTCGCGACACAACCTGAGTTCAACGCCGATTCCTGGCCCGTTCTCACGACATATGACCAGGACCACCTGCTGCGCATCGCGCTGCCGCTCGGCGGCATCGGCACCGGAACCGTCTCTCTCGGCGGCCGCGGCAACCTGCGCGACTGGGAGCTCGCCAACCGCCCGGCTAAGGGATTCATCCCAACAGCCTCCGGGGTCGCGCCCTGCTTCGTGCTGGCCGCTCAGGCCGGGGGCGCACCAGCCGTCGCGCGCCTGCTGGAAGGCCCCCTCGATGCGTCGGAATACGAGGGCGCGTCGGGATCGCCCGTGCCCAACCACGGGCTGCCGCACTTCCGGCAATGCAGCTTCGCCGCCGCGTACCCGTTCGGCCAGGTCCGCCTGACGGACCCGGACGTGCCGCTGATCGTCCGGCTGGAAGCGTACAACCCCCTCATCCCAGGCGATGCTGAACGCAGCGGTCTGCCGTTCGTACAGTTGCGCTACGTGCTGCATAACCCGACCCCTCAGCTGGTCACCGCGGCCATTGCCGCAGTGCTGCCCAACTTCATCGGCGCGGACGGCACTGCAGGGATGAGCGAGGCCCGCGCCAACCGCAACATCTACCGGCAGGAAGGCGAGCTCGCCGGGCTGTTCCTGACCTCGGACGGTGTGCCGTGCGATGCCTCGGCCTGGGGCACGCTGGCGCTGGCGGTCGTGTCGCCCGATACGGTCACGCACCGCACGGCCTGGCGCAAGGTCGGCTGGGGCGCCGCGCTGCTCGACTTCTGGGAGGATTTCGCGGCGGATGGCCGGCTGGATGAGCGACCAGCAGAGGGCGCAGATGCGCCGGTCGGCTCCCTGGCAGTCCAGGTGGAGGTGCCGCCGAGCGAGACCCGCGCGGTCACATTCCTCCTCGCCTGGCACTTCCCAAACCGCTACACCTGGACGCCCGCGCCGCCATCCGGCGGCTCGCCGGCGGACAGCAGCGGGAGCTGTACGTGCGGCGCCTGTAGCTGCGGCGGGGACAGGCCTGCCAACCCGAACTGCATCGGCAACTACTACACGACGCGCTTCCGCGATGCCTGGGATGTCATCACGGCGGTCGCGCCGCAATTGCCGGAGCTGGAAGCGGAAACCCTCACCTTTGTCAACGCGTTCCTCGCCGGCGACCTGCCGCACGCGATCAAGGAAGCCGCGCTCTTCAACCTGAGCAGCCTGCGCAGCCAGACCTGTTTCCGCACGCCCGACGGCCGCTTCTACGGCTGGGAGGGCTGCGGCGATAAGCAGGGCTGCTGCCACGGCTCCTGCACGCACGTATGGAACTACGAGCAGGCGACCGCCTTCCTCTTCGGCGACCTGGCGCGCACGATGCGCGAGGTCGAGTTCGCCCATGCGACCGATGCCCGCGGGTTGATGAGCTTCCGCGTCCACCTGCCCGTTGCCCGGGCACAGGAGTTCGCGCGCGCGGCAGCCGACGGCCAGATGGGCTGCATCATGAAGATGTACCGCGACTGGCAGCTCTCGGGCGACGAGACGCTCCTACGCGACCTCTGGCCCCATGTGCGCCGCAGCCTCGAATTCTGCTGGATCCCCGGCGGCTGGGACGCGGACCGCGACGGCGTGATGGAAGGCTGCCAGCACAATACGATGGATGTCGAATACTTCGGCCCGAACCCACAGATGGGCATCTGGTATCTCGGCGCGCTGCGTGCCGCGGAGGAGATGGCAGTGCACCTGGGAGAGGCCGCATTTGCCGCCGAATGCCGCGACCTGTTCATGCGCGGCAGCGCCTGGCTGGATGCACACCTGTTCAACGGCGAGTATTATGAGCATCAGATCTGGCCGCCGGAGACGGATGCGGATGGCCGGCCCCTGATCGCAGAGGGCCTGCTCGTCGGCATGGGCTCGCGCCAGCTCGGTGCGCCGGAGTACCAGCTCGGGGCCGGCTGCCTCGTGGATCAGCTCGTCGGACAGTTCATGGCCCACGTCTGCAGGCTCGGCTACCTCGTGGACCCGCATCACGTCGCTTCGACGCTCGCCAGCATCCTGCGGTATAATCGCCGCCAGGGCTTCGAGGGCCACTTCAACTGCATGCGCAGCTATGTATTGGGCGACGAATCCGCGCTGCTGATGGCCAGCTACCCGCGGGAGCGCCCGGCCAATCCCTTCCCTTACTTTACGGAGGTAATGACCGGGTTCGAGTACACCGCGGCGGTCGGGATGCTCTACGAGGGCATGACGGCTGAAGGGCTGGCCTGCATCGGGGATATCCGCGCACGCTACGATGGCCGGAAGCGCAGCCCCTTCGATGAGGCCGAATGCGGCCACCACTATGCCCGTGCGATGGCAAGTTGGGCTGCGGTCCTGGCAATGACCGGCTTTCAGTACTCCGCAGTCACCCAGACGCTGACCTTCGCCGCGCGGCCAGGCCGGCACTTCTGGTCGAACGGCCGCGCGTGGGGCACGTGCCTGATCGAACTGGCCGGCGACACCCGCAGCGTCACACTGGCCGTATTGCATGGGACGCTGCCGCTGCGCCGGCTAGAGCTATCCGGGTGGGGCGCGGTTGAGACGGACGGCGTACCGCTGGCCGCCGGGGAAACGCGCAGACTGACACTTCAGCCTTAGTTTGGACAGGATTTACGGGATTGAACAGGATGGATAAGAAAATCAGCCTTCATCCTGAAAGTCCTGTCAATCCTGTCTGCTCATAGCCATACAAGGAGACACACCGTGAATCACCGCGAACGCGCTATGGCCGTCCTGAATTACGAGAGCTACGACCATCTGCCCATCGTGCACTTCGGCTTCTGGAACGAGACGCTGGACCTCTGGGCCGAACAGGGCCATGTCAGCCCCGAACTGGCGCGCGGCTGGTCCGACGGCAACTGGGCCGACCAGGAAATCAGCAAACTGCTGGGCTTCGACTTCAACTGGTATCATATCTTCGGCGCCAGCACCGAGCTCCGCCCGCGCATCGAATCTAAGGTCATCGCGGAATTCGAGGATGGTACACAGCATGTACTGGACGGTAACGGCGCGATCATCGTCCAGAAGCCCGGCGTCACGTCCATCCCGCAGGAGATCGACCACCTGCTCAAGGGCCGCGAGCCGTGGGAGGAGATCTATAAGCCGCGGCTCCAGTGGTCGCCCGACCGGCTGACCGACCATCTCAAGTATGCGCTGAAGTTCGCACGCAGCCACGGCTGGCTGCCCCCGGCCGCAGACAACAGCGACGCAGTCACGCCGGAGGAGACGCAGCAGTTGGCGGACCTGTTCGACGCGCAGGGCCTGCCCATCGGCGTCCACTGCGGCAGCCTGTTCGGCAAGATTCGCGATTATGTCGGGCTGGTCGGGCTGAGCTACCTGACGGTAGACGATCCGATGCTCCTGGAAGAGATGATCGAGACGGTGGCGGAGCTGTGCTACCAGGCGGCCAAGTCGACGCTGGAGGCCGGCTTTGTGCTGGACTTCGGCCACTTCTGGGAGGATATCTGCTATCGCGCCGGGCCCCTCGTGAACCCGCGTTTCTTCAAGGCAAAGGTCGGCCCGGGCTATCGCCGCATCACCGACCTGCTCCACAGCCACGGCATCCACATCGTCTCGCTCGACTGCGACGGCAAGATCGATGCGCTGATTCCCACCTGGCTGGAGAACGGCGTCAACACGATGTTCCCTATCGAGGTCGGCACGTGGCACGCGAGCATCAAGCCGTGGCGCGAGAAGTACGGCCGCGAGCTGCGCGGCATCGGCGGCATGGACAAGAAGGTGTTTGCCTATGACCGCGCCGCGATCGACGAGGAGGTGGAGCGCCTCAAGGAGCTAGTGGACCTGGGCGGCTATATTCCGTGCCCCGACCACCGCATCCCGCCGGATGCCAAGTGGGAGAACGTGCAGTACTACTGCGAACGAATGCGGCAGACGTTTGCGTAATTTTGCGCCGGTGCCAGGCGCTGCCGCGACCCCGTGGCGCCTGGCATGTATTGTTTATAACGTTTTTGCGACTTGACAGCCGCGGCCTGTCCATGTTAACATCGTTCTTGTCATACGTTGGCGCAACCGTTGGCGGCAACGGGACAGCAACACTGTTCCTCACAATGCCCGTATTGGCTTTCCTGATCCGGCTCTGTAACGACTGAGCATGGAGCGTGCTTGACCGGCGAAGACGCCGGAACCTGACCCTGGCAGCCGCCGTGGGCTGCCCCGCAGCCGATCCTTGAGAGACAGTCGCAATGCATGCCGTCACCATTCGCGATGTAGCTGAACGTGCAGGCGTTTCGGTCCGCACGGTTTCGCGCGTCGTGAACCATCGCGGCGAGATCACCGAGGCGACGCGGCACCGTGTCCAGGCCGCCATTGACGAGCTCGGCTTCCATCCGAACAAGCTGGCCCGTGCCCTGGTGACGCAGCATACGGACACCATCGGTCTGATCGTTGACGATTTCGCGAACCCGTTCTTTGCCGAGCTGGCCGCCGCCGTACAGGCAAGCGCGCAGGCGGCAGGGTACAGCATCTTTCTCTGCAACAGCGCAGGCCTCTGGGAAGAAGAGCTCCGTGCCCTGGACTCCCTGGTCGCGCACGGCGTGGACGGCATCATCGTGTCGCCCAGCGCGGGCCTGACCGCCGAGCGGCTGAGCCCGTTTGCGGACCGTTACGGGCCGATTGTCGCAGTCGGCCATGCGCCGCACCATCACCGCATCGGTCACATTCAGATCGCGACACGCCGGGGCGCCCATGAGGCGGTGGGGCATCTCATCGAGCGGGGCCACCAGCGCATTGCGATGCTGTGCGGCATCGGCGCACCCGCGATCCACCACCGCTACCACGGCTATCGCGAGGCGCTGCTCACCCATGGCCTGCCCCTACGCGACGAGTTGGTCTGCACCGGCGCGACAACTTTCGAGCGGGGCCGCGCTTCGACGCTTGCGCTGCTCACACAGCATCCTGACATTACTGCCATTTTCGCTTACAACGACCTGCTCGCCCTGGGCGCGCTGCGCGCCTGCGCCGAGCTGGGCCGCCGGGTACCCGTGGATTGCGCAGTGGTCGGTTTCGATGACATCCCCCTGGCCGATTGGGTCAGCCCGAGCCTGACGACCGTGCGGGTAGACAAGGCTGCGCTCGGCGGACAGGCCGTCGAGCTACTGCTGTCCATGCTGACTTCGCCGGAGAGCGCGCCACCCTCTGTCACGGTCGAAACGCGGTTGATGGTGCGCGAATCTACGTGAGCATCCCTGCCATCGCGGCTGTGCCGCAGAAAGGAGTTGGATCCGACTGGACTGGTCAGGCGCAGGGCGCATGTCGCATGTCGCCCGTATGGCTGCCAGCCGCCATACTGATCCCCTGGGCAAGATCCGTGTTCCCGTGAATGTCCTGTCACCGTATTTCGAAAAGGAGGACTATCATGTCAAAGAGGACGCACTCCAAGATCTGGAGCATCCTGGCCCTGCTGACGATCCTGTCTATGCTCGTCGGCTGTGCCGCCGCACCCGCGCAGCCCGCGCCCGCGCCGGCTCCTGCCGAGGAACAGGCTCCGGCCGAAGAAGCCGCCCCTGCTGAAGAGGCTGCGCCGGCCGAGGAAGCTGCTCCTGCTGAAGCGCCGGCTGCCGAGGCGCCCGAAAGCGCTTTCAAAGAAGCGCCGATGCTGGCCGAGATGGTCGCCGCCGGCACGCTGCCGCCGGTGGACCAGCGCCTGCCCGAAGAACCGCTCATCATGGAGCCGGTCGAATCTGTCGGCCAGTACGGCGGCACGCTCCGCATGATGGACATGGGCCATCTGCTGATGACGATTGGCGCGGAGCCCCTCGTTAAGTGGAACCGTGACCTGAATGGCACCCGTCCGAACATCCTGACGGAATGGAAGTGGAACGACGACGCAACGGAATTGACGGCCCAGTTCCGCAAGGGCATCAAATGGTCCGATGGCGAACCGT
>JAKPQT010000124.1 GCA_029555885.1 Chloroflexota bacterium
CGCGGCCAGGGGGTCCAGGATCAGCCCCTCGGGCAGCGCCATCCCAATGTCGTAGCCGGACCACGCGCGCACCGCCTCACCGGCCAGCCAGTGCGGGCCCTGGTCGGGCCGGCCGATGGCGAATCCGCTGCGTGCGAGCATCTGCTCCCACGGCCGCGGCTCCAGCCAGGCCATCAGCGGCCGGCCAGCCAGCGGGACGTGCCGCGCATAGTCCTCGCTGTCCAGGATGCCGATCCCGCGGCGCAGGCGGCCCGCCCACTCCCGCGCCAGTGCATCAAGGAACGGCCGCTGCTCCGCCAGGGCCGCAGCCAGCCGGCTGCCCTCCGGCTCCAGCGGGCCGGCGCCGCCCATGCTCGTCAGCACGTTCAGGCTAAGGTCGGGCATCCCGGCCAGCACGTCCAGCGCCAGCTCCAGCGCGAGGATGCGCCCGGACTTGCCGTAGGGGGTGTACGGGTGGTTCTCGACCTCCGCGACGACCTGCACGTCCGCGCCCAGGTACGCGGCCTGTCGCGCACCGTCCTCGCTCTTGTCCAGCACGCCTGCCGGCGTCCAGTCGCTGTAATAGCCAGAGCCGGGGCGAATCATGGGTCGGGCGCCGCCGGCGAGCGTGCGCAGCAGCCGGTCCGTCCGGCGGCCCTCCGCAGTGTGATACGACGTGCCGATGGTCATCAGGCCGATGCGGATGGCCGGGTCAACCGCGTGGACCGCGGCCTCGACCGTCCGCGCGAGGCCGAGCATCGCCTCCTCCTGCACGTCGAACCAGGCGCGGCGCACCGCGGGACCGGCGTCCGTCGCGCCGACGACGGTCAGGTCTGCGACGGCCGCACCGGATGGCACGGGCCGGGCCGCCGCGGACGCAGCCTCGTCGCGCAGCGCGGTGACCACTTCCTCGCGCGTCCAGGTCCGCCCCGTGGCCCGCTCCAGCGCGGCCAGGTGGTGCGGGCAGAAGCACGTCATGCCCGGAATGTCATGCAAGACGAAGCGCACGTCATCGTCCACCCACACCGCATCTGCGCCGCACTCCGCGGCGAGCCGGTACATCTCGCTCACATAGTCCAGGAAGGCGGGGTCCAGCGGGCAGGCGGTCGACCGGGAGGTGTCGCCGTGCTCGTTGACCTGAAACTGGAACGCGAACCGCTCAGGCCGCGCGGAACCGGCATCCACATGGCCGACAGTAATCATCACGTTGATGTGGACCTCGGGGACGACCGCACGGAACTTAGGTACAATCTCGCGGAGTCGCGCAAAGCGTGCCCGCAACTGGTCGGGCGTCAGCAGCGCGGGGTCCATGTCGTAGCTGGCCTCGAACAGCAGCACGCTGTCAGCCTTGACCGCCTGCAGGAAGCGGAGCGCCTCGTCGACGCGGGCATCGGTCGCGATGGCCGGATGATACAGACGGACGTAGTAGCGCGCGCCCTCTGCGCCGGGCAGCGGTCGCGCCGCCTGCCCGAAGTCGAGCGCGAGCGCGATGGCCGCGGCGTCATCGAGGCCCGCGGGCGGGCGGTAGCCGGCCTGCTCGAAGTGGTAGAGCGTCGGCCCGATGAAGTGCAGGTGGTTGAGCAGCGGCTCGGTGTAGTTGATGTCGCCGTAGAGGACGCCGTCCACGTGATGCCGGCGGGTGACGTGATTGTTCCAGTCCACGCCTTCCGTCAGGAAGCCGTGCGGGCCGTGGTGGTGCCGCGCGATGGCTTCGAGCACCGCCATCCCCCGGTCGGTGAGCACAGCGTCGCCGGTCTCGCGGCCCGCCTCCAGCCATGCCTGTGCGGCCTCCGCGTTCTCCCACAGGTACGAGGTGTCCCAGCTTGCCTCCATCCACAGCAGGCCCTGCGTCGGCACGCCGTTGCGATCCTCGTGCATGACGAACCGGTCCAGGCCCGGCAGCGCGACGTTGTACGCGAAGTCGCGCCACGCGGGCCGCGCGCAGACCTCCGCCGCGCGACGGAGGATGCGAAAGGCCGACGCGTAGGCGACGTCCTCGTGGTCATCGTAGGTGTCGTGGTTGATGCTGCCCCAGAAGCCGCCCGCGGCGACGAACGCGTCGCCCAGGCCGGTCGCATCGGCCCGGTAATCGGCCAGCCCGCGTCCGGTCAGCTCGGCGTACAACTGGAGCAGGTACAGGCCGTCCGCGCTGTGGTCATAGATGGGATCGGCCGCGCCGTGAGGGTTGAGCGGGTACGGCTCGCCCGCGGGCGTGATGCGCCGGGGGACCCACCCGTTCGGCAGCCGCGGGACGTGCGCCTTGAGCCAGCCTGCCAGCCGCACCGCGGCCGCGACTGCAAGGGGCTTGTCGGGCTGCTCGGCGGGCAGCAGGTCGGCCAGCTCCAACAACTGTACGCCGATCTTCGCCAGCGAGCCGGGGCAAAGCCACGCATCGCCGTGGTCGTAGTTGAGGCAGAAGCGGCCCGCGGCCAGGTCGTAGTAGGGGCGGATGAAGCCGGCCGCCTCGTCCACGAAACCGTCGTGCAGGACGTGAGCCAGGAGCCCGGTCGCCTCCGCCGCGAGTCGCTCGTCGCCCATGTAACGCGCCCAGCGATAGAGCAGCGTCGCGCCGCCCACCGCGTTCGCGGCCCAGCCGGGGCCTTCCAGGTCGCCGAAGTCGTGCCAGTGCATGACCTCGCCGTCCGGCGTCACGAAGCTCGACTGCGCGCGCAGGCCGGTGGCTGCGGGCTCGAGGCAGCGCCGCGCAAACGCGACCGAGGCACGCGCGCTGGCGAACAGGATGTCGTCACGAGACGGGTTTGTCAACGGGAACCTCCGTGATGTGCACCGCAAAGACGCGAAGGACGCAAAGCCAGGCCTCACACCACCGACACGGTCTTCTGCGGCGTATCGAACCTGACCTTGATCGCAGCTACATGATGTTCGGCCAGCCACTGCCAGCCCTGCGGTGCGGCGTCCAGGTCTACCACTTCCGGCAGCGGTTCATCGCCGCACGTGCAGCGCGCCGGTTTGCCCCGGCCCGCAATCAGGGTGACGCTGCTCGCGGCGGGCTGATCCTCCAGGTCCAACACCAGCGTTCCGCCTTCGACGCGCGTCGCATCGCGCAGCACTGCGCCGCTGGTAATGTGCACGGCCCCGGATTCGTCTCGCAGTACGACCGGATCGAGGTCCAGCGGCAGCCCGGCCAGCGAGAAGGTGTTCAGGCCGACTAACTGGGGGTTCAACCACCAGGTATATTCCTCGTCCCCGCGCACCGGGCTGAACGCATCGGGATACATGCCCAGGTGTGGGCCGGCGCGCATCTGCTCCTGCATCCCGTGCCGCGTGATGCCCTCCGCGATGTGCTGCCAGTCCGCGGGGCCATCCGCAGGCCGGTAGCGCGCCAGGCGGAAGAGCGCGTCTGCATAGACCAGTCCGTTCCACTGGACGATGACGCCGAACCACGACTGCACATCATGGAAGGTGACGCCGAAGACTGGCACGGTCCCGTACAACATGATGGGCCGGTAGTACGCGTGCCAGAGATAGGTGAAGGGCAGGCCGGTCCACGCCCAGTGGGTCGCGGCATCGAGATACCGCTCGTCGCCGGTCAACTCGTACGCGCCCAGGTTGAGGTCGATCAGGTAGGGCGCGGCCAGAACATCCGGCACGTGCAGATGCAGCTCCCATGTCTGCGCGCCTTCGGGCCGGCGCTGCGTGTTGCACCAGTCCGCCGCCCGCAACACTGCTGCGACCGCGGCCCGGTCACCCGTTAGCAGCGCATACTGGAGCACCGGCCGGACCTTGCTCGCTGTGAAGCCGGTCGCGCTGTCGTGTTCGCGGCCCATCAGTGCCAGCCGGTCCTCCGTGTGGTACTGCTCCCCACCGGCCACGACGTCCGGCTGCCAGGGCCATGAGCCGTCGGCCTGCTGCTCGGCCAGCAGGGTAGCCGCGGTGCCTGCCAGCGTGGTCAACGCGTTCGAGACGTCGCCATAGACCAGCGCCAGGTCGGGGTGCGGCGCATGGCGCGGCTTCTCGGCTGCTGCCGCAACCTGCTGGCCGCGGCGCACGCCCCGCGCCACCTGGTCACGCGCCCGCGCAGCCAGCCCGGCGTCGGCCTGCGACCAGCGCGCGTAGCGCCACAGCTGGTTCGCGAGGTGCGCCTCGTAGCGCGGTCCCCAGGGGTCGGACAAGGTGTGATGCCAGCCCTCCGCCGCGTCGTCCCACGCCACATCCAGATAGGAACGGACGCACAGGTCCACGTTCGCGCGGTAGTCCTCCCCGCCGGCCACCTCCGGCAGCGCAGGTACGCCGAAAGCTGCCAGCCACGCCCGTAGGACGCCCATGACGCCGCCCTCACCCAGCGCGACGAAGCGGGCAGACAGGGTGAAGGTTGAATTCGGGCCGATGCCGCACGGCTGGTGGGCCTCCAGCTCGCCCTCGTTGCGCCAGCGCGGCTCTACCGCAGGCGCGGCCAGCGCCATGTACGCGAGCCCGCCGCGGCCGCTCAACGTATCAGGCGCGGCGAAGAGGGCGGCGGGATGCCGCCACGCGCTGTGCCAGTCCTGGTTCGGGTCCCACATCAGGCCCACCGCGCGCCCCTGCCCGGCGACCGCTATCAGCGGGATCGTGATACGGTAGGGATGCGGAATCGTGCGGTTGGCGTATTTCGCTGCGGCGAAGCGCGTGTCGGAGGACGGCTCGTCGTCCAGCAGGTATTCCAGGCCCGGGAACAGGGCCTCGTCACGCGGGTTGCCGCCGATGTCTGTGCCGACGTGCAGCGCGGGGCCGCGCCAGTCGAGCACCTGGGCTGCGGCGTCGGCGGTGAGCGTGTAGTGGACGGCAAACTGGTCGGGCTCTGCGGCCCGCGCCAGGCGAATTGTCAGCCGCCAGGTCACGCCGTCCGCATCGCCATAGTCGCCGGTCAGTACCAGGCCGTCCGGCTGCGCGTGCACAGCGGTCGCAGCCAGTTCCACCGCGTGGCGAGTGCCTGTTTTGTCGCGATACACCAGCCGGCTGAGCGGCTGCACGCGGGCATACGTCCGCCAACCATCTCCTTCGCGGCGGTCCAGGGTGAAGCCGATAACCCGCTCTCCCTCGACCACAGGGCTGAGGCGGGCCGTGCCATGCTCAAGCATAGTTGTGAGAGACATAGATGCTTCTCCGATCTGGCTACTTCCGTGTACCACGCGTCTTTCGCAGTGAAACCCGCTTATCTATCTGGCTACGTCAACCTGCACTTCCGCCTCGCCGGACGGCCCGAACGGCACGCGCACCATCAGCAGGCCGCCTGCGTATGTCCAGGAGGGGCCAGTGACTTCGGCGGCGATGGCGGCTGTATCGGTCGAGTCCTCCGCACTCGCCGGGGCAGCCTCGCGGCCGTCCACCACAACACGGGCAGGCGCAGCGTCCAGCGGCGAAAACAGCAGCGCGGCCAGCTCGCCCGCGGGATAGCGCACGCGCACGGTCACGCTGCCCGCGTCGCCGGTCACACTCACGATCTCGCCCGGCGCGTTGACGTGGATGCGCGCGCCGGCCAGGTCCACCAGCGCCGTGTGCACCTGTGCGCCCGGCTCGCCGCCGAGCAGCAGCAGGTTATGCGCGAGATACGTCGGCGCCAGCCACCAGGTATAGGCCTCCGTGCCCGCAACGACGTCCCATGCGTCGGGGTACATGCCGAGATAAGGTCCGGACTCCGGCTGCATCTGCGCGGTTGCGATCGTGATGCCCTCGGCCACCTGCCGCCAGTTGAGTTGCGCGGGTCGGCCCGCGGCCTGGAGCTCCGCGGCGAGCGCGTGCAGTCCGTAGGCGTAGTCCAGCCCATTCCACTGCACCGGCCGGCCAAACCAGGGGTAGATGTAGTTCGATGCGCCATAGACGGGTATGGTTGTGTAGCGCATGATGGGCCGGTCGGCCGCGTTCCACAGGTAGACAAACGGCAGCCCCGCCAGCGCCCACCGCTCCGCCAGAGCCAGGTAGCGCGGCTCGCCGGTCAGCCGGTAGCCCTCCACGAACGACTGCACCGTCCAGGCGGATGCCAACAAGTCGGGCACGTGCAGCGACAGCTCCC
>JAKPQT010000141.1 GCA_029555885.1 Chloroflexota bacterium
ACAGCTACCAGGCAGGCGACATCTCGTGGACAGACTCTAACAGCATCTGGCCGACCGACCTGGACACCGCCGACGCCATCACCTGGTATTGCGACACGCAGTATGAGGCCTGCACCTACACGCCGGGGACGGGCCTGCTGGCGCTCGGCGCACTCGCGACCACGCAGACGCTCGACCTGCCGCCGGGCGCGCATCCGTACTGGATCGAGGCGACGTGGACGGCAGGCAGCCGCGTGGAGACGATAGGCAGAGGCACCTGCAACGTGGAGGCCAAACGCCCGTGAGTTGGATTGACAGACTGAAAGCGTTCGCGGGGCTGCGGCCGGTGTACAGCACATTCGAACTCGATTTCATGCGCCGCCACGGCGCGCGGCCAGACATGAGTTTTGACGCGCTGGTGGGACTGAACCATTCCTGGGTCTATGCCTGCGCGCTGCGCAACGCCACCACGGCTGCGGGCGTTGACTTAAATGTTTACGCGACGGGGACGGCAGGCACGGACAAATACCACACACGCGCCCTGACTCTGCCGGAGCGCCGGGGACTCTCGGCAGACTGGCACAGGCGGCGGATCAAATCTACTACCGGTGACGACGTGGTGGAGCTAGAGGATCACCCGCTGGCAGTGCTGCTGGATAAGGCGAACAGCAACATGACCGGGCCGGAGTTGTTCGAGCTGACCTGGGCGTATCTCGAACTGACCGGCAACGCATACTGGTATCTGGAGCGGCAGGAGATTGGCGGGGCAGGCGTCCCCGCGCGTTCGGTGCCGATAGCTCTCTGGCCGCTGATGAGCCAGTACGTCAAGGTCGTGCCGGACGAGGCGAACATCGTGGCTGGCTACCTCTACGGCAAGAGCGACCGCGACGCCGTAGCCTACGACCGCTCGGAGATTATCCATTTTCGATACCCCAACCCGCGCAATCTACTGTACGGCATGGGACCGGCGCAGGCGGCGGCCTGCGCGGCGCGGCGGATGGAGGCGCGGTCTGAGTACGAGCAGGCGATGTGGGATAACGACGCCACGCCGACGCTCGGGATATCCATAGAGGGCAACCTGTCGCCGGAGAGCCGCAAGCGCCTGCTGGAGCAGTTCCGGCAGACCTACGGCGGGCCGCAGAACAAGGGCAAGCCGATTGTGCTGGAAGGCGGCATGACGGTCGCTCCTATCGGCATGGCGCCGCAGGATACGCAGATGCTGGAGAACGCCCGATTCAGCCGCGAGGAGATAGCCGCCGTGTTCGGGGTGCCTATGACGTTGCTAGAGATGTCAGACGCGAACCGCGCCAGCGCCGAGGCGGGCAACATGTCGTATCTGGCGCAGACTATCGTGCCCCGGCTGGCGCGGATGGAGAGCAAGCTAAACGAGGAGCTATGCCCGCTGTTCGACGATTCGGGCAGGCTGTTCGTGCAGTTCGATGACCCGGTGCCTGAGAACGTGCAGGCTGATCTGGACGCCCGGACGCGGTATATCCAGGTGGGCGTCCTCAGTCCGAACGAGGTGCGCGCGGAGATGGGGCTTGGTCCGAGGGACGGCGGCGACGAGTACAAGGCGACCGCCAGCCAGCCGCAGCCGCCGCAGCTGCAACCGGGGGCGCAGGAGCCGCAGACGCGGGCCTATCACCCTCAGGCTGACGCCTGCGAGTGTCCTACCTGCAAGGCAGCCTCGCCGTTCGGCGCTGAGGGGCAGGAGCCTCTGAGCGAGTCTGAGCGCACGTTCGCGGCGGTGATAGGCCGGTTTTACGGCGACCGCGTGGACGAGGTGGCGGGCCGCCTCGGTGACTGATCCTGATATCGAGCAGCTGATCTTTGGCCCTGCGGGCGACTGGTCGGAGGAGTTAGCCGGGCTGGTCGCAACGATCCGCCCGCAACTGGAGGACTGGTACATCCAGGGCGGCGCGCAGGGCATGGAGCGCCTGGGGCTAGTCGCATCG
>JAKPQT010000147.1 GCA_029555885.1 Chloroflexota bacterium
CATGCCCTTCATCCCTTACTACATCCAGGAACTCGGTGTGACGGACGTCCGGCAGGCCGGGCTGTGGGCGGGGGTGGTGACGTCCGCGCAGGCGATCAGCATGACGCTGATGGCGCCCGTCTGGGGCGCGCTGTCGGACCGGTACGGCCGCAAGCTGATGGTCATGCGCGCGTCCTACGCCGGCGCAATCGTGCTGACCCTGATGGGCTTCGTCACGAACGTCTACCAGTTGGCGATTCTGCGTTTCGTCCAGGGCATCTTCACCGGCACCGTCTCCGCAACGACCACCCTTGTCGCCAGCACCGTGCCCAAAGAGCGCAGCGGCATGGCGCTCGGCTCGCTGCAGACCGCGGTGTTCCTGGGCGTCTCGCTGGGGCCGCTGTTCGGCGGGCTGGCCGGCGACCAGTTCGGCTACCGTTCCAGCTTTTTGATTACGGGCGGGCTGTTGCTCCTGTCGGGCGTGCTCGTCACGGTGTTCGTGCACGAGGACTTTCAGCCGGCTGCGGACGTGCCGCGCACGGGGCGACCCTCAACGCGGGGCGCGGTGAGCTTGGTGTTGGCGTCCGGCGCGCTGTTGGCGACGCTCGGCGCGCGCATGCTGCTGCGCGCAGGCTCGCGTGCGCTGGACCCGATTCTACCGCTGTTTGTCCAGACGCTGTTGCCCGCAGGCGCGCAGGTCGGCACGACGACGGGCGTCATTGCCAGCGTGTCTGCGCTCGGGGCGGCGGTCGGTTCGCCCGTCATCGGCGCGTGGAGCGACCGGCTGGGCCGCCGGCGGCTGCTGATTATCTCGGCGCTGGTGGCCGGGCTGCTGTATCTGCCGCAGGCCGCTGTCCAGGATGCCCGCTGGCTGATCTTCTGGCAGTTGGTGTCGGGCTTCGCGGTCGGCGGCACGCTCTCGACGCTGACCGCGCTGCTAATGCACGTTGCGCCCCGGGGCCATGAGGGTGTTGTCTTCGGCCTTGATGCCAGCGCGGTCTCGGCTTCAAATGCCATCGGGCCGATCATCGGTGCGGCCGTGGCCGCTTCCATCGGCGTGCGCGCACCCTTTGTGGTGGCGACGATCTTGTTCGGCATCGGCACGCTGGCCGTGGTCTTGTGGGTCAAGGAGGTTACCTATGGCGCTCAAGTACAAGATTGACGGCACGACGCTTCAGGTCGTGACCATCCAGCTCGAACCCGGCGTGAAAATCTACTCGGAATCGGGCGGCATGAGCTGGATGAGCGGCAACGTCGATATGGACACCAACACCGGCGGCGGCCTGGGTCGCATGTTCCGCCGCGCGGTGGCCGGAGAGTCGCTGTTCATCACGGATTACTCGGTGCCCGCCGGCTCCGGCATCGTGGCGTTTGCCTCCGAGTTCCCCGGCAAGATCGTGGACTTGCACCTGGCCGAGGGGGAGCAAATCATTGTCCAGAAGGACGCGTTCATGTGCGCGGAGAAGTCCGTGGACCTGGATATGCACTTCCGCAGCCGGATCGGTTCGGGGTTGTTCGGCGGCGAAGGCTTCATCCTGCAGCGGCTGACCGGGCCAGGCGATGCGTTCGTGGAGTTCGATGGTGAAATCGTGACGTATGACTTGCAGCCCGGCCAGGTGTTGAAGGTGGATACCGGCCACGTCGCGATGTTCCAGCCGAGCGTGCAGTTCGATGTGACCATGCTGCGCGGCTTCCGCAACATCCTGCTGGGCGGCGAGGGGTTGTTCCTGGCGACGCTGCGCGGGCCGGGTCGCGTCTGGCTCCAGACAATGCCGCTGATGAAGCTGGCAAACAAGGTCCTGCAATACCTGCCGCGCACAGAGGGCGGTGGGGGCGGTCCCAGCGGCGGCATCAACCTGGGCAACCTGCTCGGCGGGAATCAGTAGTGGCTGCAACCTTTGTCAACGTTTTAGTTAAAATAGTCGCCTGGCGAATTTGCGCCATTAGATACTACCTGCTATAATCGGCACGCTCAAGGTTTGTAAAAGGAACGGCTGTGAAGGATCTCATGCGCGCCGGTCCGCTGCTGCAGATGGGCTGGGTCGTCGCATTTACCGTGTTGATCCCGCTGGGTCTTGGGCTCTGGCTGGATCGCCGCTTCGACACCGCGCCTTTGTTCGTGCTAGTGGGCGCGCTGGTCGGCATCCTGGCGAGCACGGTGGCCGCAGTGCGTATTGCCAGCCGAACCATTGAAACCCTGAGCCATCCGCCGGCGGAGAAGGCCCGGCCCGGCGAGCCGGTGGATCGGGTGAATCCTGCATCAGATCAGGAGGATTGAACAGCGTGCTGAAGAAACTTGCCACCCCTCGTAACCTGGCGATTCTGTTGCTGGTTGTAGCCCTCTTTGCTTTCAACGCGCTTTTCCCCGTGTTGAAGGTGCCCAGTCCGGTCGTATCTCTGGCGGCCGAGCCGATCTTCCACGTCGGCGAATTCACCATCACCAATGCCGTCTTCACAGCCTGGATCGTCATGCTCGTCCTGGTCCTCATGGCTGTAGCCGCGACCCGCCGCATCCCGCGCAATCTGGCCGAGGTCAGCAACAAGGAGCTGGTGCCGTCGGGCCTCCAGAACTTCATGGAAATGGTCATCGAATACGTCTACAACCTGGCGAAGGGCATCGGCGGCAACTGGACCGCCCGCTTCTTCCCCATCGTGATGACCATTTTCTTGTTCGTCCTCCTGTCCAACTGGATGGGCCTGCTGCCCGGCTTCGGCTCCATCGGCATCCTCGAACATCCGCATGACCCGAAAATGGTCGGCTTCGAGACGCAAGGGGCCATCCTGACCAGCGTGCCATCGACCGAACATGCGGCGGGTGGTCATGGCGCGGGGTATATCGTGGTGCCGTTCTTTCGTGCGCCCTCCACGGACCTGAATTTCACGCTGGCCCTGGGATTGATCGCCATCATCCTGGTGCAGTACTTCGGCGTCAAGGCCCTCGGCCCCAGTTACTTCAAGAAGTTCTTCGACCTGAGCGGGTTCAAGCAGGGCGCGTTCATGGGCGCTATCGGCATTTTCGTCGGCATCCTGGAACTCATTTCGGAGTTCGCCCGCATTCTCTCGTTTGGCTTTCGTCTATTCGGCAATATCTTTGCGGGCGAAGTGCTGCTCAGCGTCATGGCCTTCCTGATTCCGTACATCGCTTCGCTGCCGTTCTATGGCCTCGAAGTGTTCGTCGGTTTTATCCAGGCGGCAGTCTTCATGATGTTGGCGCTGGTGTTCTTCTCGACCGCCACGGTCGGTCACGGCACGGAGCAACATCACTAAACCTTTATCCACCATAAGGAGATTGACATGGACTTGACATCTCTCGGCACGGCTCTTGCGATCGGTCTGGGCGCAATCGGCCCTGGCATCGGCATCGGTATCCTGGGCAGCAAGGCCATGGAGGCCATCGGTCGCAACCCGGAGGCCGCCGGCGAAATCCGCACCAACATGATCCTGGGCATGGCCTTTGCGGAAGCCATCGCGATCTACGCGCTGGTCGTTGCGCTCATCATCAAATTCGTCTAACGATTGAAGGTTGAAGATATAAGGTTGAAGCCTGACATGGACCCATCTTCAATCTGTAATCTGCAATCTTAGATCTTCAATCGAAGGAGGGGCATTTGGAAAAGCTCGGCATTAACTTAGGGTTCTTCATTTCTCAGCTCGTCAACTTCACGCTGTTGGCGGCGCTGTTGACCGTCCTGCTGTACAAGCCCATCCTGAGAATGCTGAACGAGCGCAAGGAACGCATCGCCAGGAGCCTGGCCGATGTGGATGCGGCGCGCGAGGCCGCGGCGCGGGCGCAACAGGATTATGATAAGAAGATGGTCGAGGCGCAGCGCACCGCGCAGGAGATTATCGCCAAAGCCTCGCAAGCCAGTGAGGAAGTGGCGGCGGAAATCCGGGCTGAGGCACAGCGTGACGCCGAGAATATTCGCCGGAAGGCCCGCGAGGAGGCCGCCCAGGAGCGCGCCCATCTCCTGGCAGAGGTCCAGAGTCAAATCGCCAGCCTATCCATGATGGCGACCGAGCGCGTGCTGGGCCAGGCGGTCGATGCGAATACGCAGCGCCGGTTGGTGGACCAATTCCTGGCCGAAATCGGTGACGGCAAGCCATGAACGCAGCCGACCGTGCGCAGAACTATGCGAACGCCTTTTTCGAGGCTGCGTTCGACCGCTGGCTGACTTCGCTCGAAGGGGTGGCGCGCACGCTGGAGGGCAACCGTGCGCTCTTGCCGCGCCTCCAGGCGGACGATGTTGACTTCAAGGACCGCCAGGCCATGCTGGCAGGCGTGCTGCCTGCCGATACTGATGCGTTGGTGCACAATCTGCTCAACGTCCTGCTCCAGCGCGGCGACCTGGGCCTGCTGCCCGAAGTCACGGCCGCGCTGCGCCAGCGGCTGCGGCAGGGCGGGGCCGGCCCTGTGCCCGTGACGGTGACGACCGCTGTCCCGCTGGCCGACGATCAACGCGCCACGTTGGAGGCCCGGCTGGTCCAGGAGTATGGCAATAACCTTGCCTACACCTATCATGTGGACCCGGCCATCCTGGGCGGCGTGATTGTGCGCGTGGGCGATAAGCTGATAGATGGCAGTGTGGCGGCCCGCTTGGCCGCCATGCGGCAGACGCTCGGCGTGGCGGTGCAGGAATAAGATTCGTCGTGGGTAGATGAGGTTGCTCGTAATAGGCGTTTGAGCGCCATGACAACCGAGACCTGCACGATGAAACGGGTGATTGACGATGGAAGGACATCATGGCTGTACGTACCGATGACCTCGTGGCACAACTTAAACAACAAATCCTCAGCTTCGAAGCGCCCACGCGCACGGTGGATGTCGGCACCGTCCTGCTGGTCGGTGACGGCATTGCCCGCATCCGCGGGTTGACCAACGCGCGCGCCTCCGAGCTGGTGGAATTCGAGAACGGCGTCCTGGGCATTGTCCTCAACCTGGAGGACGACAACGTGGGCGTCATTATCATGGGCGAGTACAGCGGCATCGCGGAAGGACAGGTTGTCCGGTCGACCGGGCGCATCGTGTCCGTGCCCGTCGGCGCAGCCATGATCGGCCGGGTCATCAACGCGGTCGGCCAGCCGATTGACGGCAAAGGCCCGATCGAATCCGATAAGTTCCGTCCGATTGAGCGCATCGCGCCCAATGTCATCATCCGCAAGAGCGTCGATACGCCCGTGCAGACCGGCATCAAGGCCATCGATGCCATGATCCCCATCGGCCGCGGGCAGCGCGAACTGATTATCGGTGACCGGCAGACGGGCAAGACGGCGCTGGTGGTCGATACGATCATCAACCAGAAGGACCAGAACCTCATCTGCATCTATGTCGCCATCGGCCAGCGACAGAGCCAGGTCGCCCAGGTCGTCGCTACCCTCGAACGTTACGGCGCGATGGAATACACCGTCGTCGTAGCCGCGACCGCGGCCGACCCGGCGGCATTGCAGTATATTGCGCCCTACGCGGGCTGCGCGGTCGGTGAGGAGTTCATGGAACAGGGCAAGGACGCGCTCATCATTTACGATGACCTGTCCAAGCACGCCCAGGCCTACCGCCAGGTCTCGCTGCTCCTGCGCCGGCCCCCTGGCCGTGAGGCCTATCCCGGGGATGTCTTCTACCTCCACAGCCGCCTGCTGGAACGGGCCGCGCGCCTCGCGCCGGAATACGGCGGCGGCTCGCTGACCGCGCTCCCGATTATCGAGACGCAGGCCGGCGATATTTCGGCCTACATCCCGACCAACGTCATCTCCATCACCGACGGCCAGATATTCCTGGAGAGCGACCTGTTCTATGCCGGTATCCGGCCCGCGGTGAACCCGGGCCTGTCGGTCAGCCGGGTGGGCGGCGCGGCGCAGGTGCGAGCCATGCGCCAGGTGGCTGGCCGCATGAAGCTCGAACTGGCCCAGTTCCGTGAACTGGCTGCGTTCGCGCAGTTCGGCTCCGACCTGGATCCCGCGACCCAGCGCCAACTTGACCGCGGTCAGCGCATCACCGAGGTGCTGAAACAGCCGCAGTACCAGCCCTGGCCGCTCGAAGACCAGGTGATGGTCTTCTATGCCGTGACCAACAACTACCTGGATAAGGTGCCGCTGGACCAGATCGGCGAGTGGCAGGAGAACTTCCGGCGCTACATGAGCTCCAGCCATCCGAACATTGGCCGGACCATTGCATCGCAGAAGAAGCTCGACGACCAGCTCACCGAGGGATTGAAGCTGGCGATTACGGACTTCAACCAGATGTTCCTGGCGCAGAAGTAGGGGCGACGTGGGGGCGGCCGCAACGTGGCCGCC
>JAKPQT010000157.1 GCA_029555885.1 Chloroflexota bacterium
GTGCTGCTGCTGGCGACCCGTTTGTTGCGGGTGCGGGAGTTCTTCGATCTGCTGAATCCCGTGCTTCGCAAGCTTCATCTACCTCAGGTCGGCTGATCCGTGCCGGTCGGAGGCATCAGCCCTGCGCGTCGTCCCAGGCGAGTTGCGGCTTGAGCAACCATTCCAGGGCGATAAGTCGCTGCGCGACGATGCGTGGATCCGCGTCCGAGTAGACGCGCGGACGCAGCGCCTCCTGGTTGTTCAGCGCCCACATCAGCGAGGAAAGGCACTCGTATTCGTCCAGTAGTTCGTTGGTTCCGCGCAGCCGCAGGCCGTCCAGAAACCCCTGCTCGCCGCGGCGCAGCACGAGGTCCTTCACCTGGGTGGGATGGCAGTCGGTGGTTGGCCAGCCGAGGGTAGTGCGTCCGGCCGCCCAGAGCAGTTCGTTTGCCGCCTCGATGCGACGTTGCAGCTTGCGTGCGGCGCCGGTCTCGCGGCGGTTGAAGAGCTCGCGCTCGGTGGGCGGCAGCGCGGCCATCGCGTGCGGGAAGACGGCCTGCATGGCGCGCTGGTTGAGGGGACTGCCGGCGATGACCGAGGAGGCGAAATCGCTGGTCATGACCAGACCGATGATGCGCAGCCCGACATCGCTGACGTCTCGGGTCCGGGTCTCGGCCGCGCTGCGCACCGGAGGAAGATCGCCCGGTATCTGCAGCCCATGGGCGGAGGCCAGCCAGCTGCGGATAGTTTGGGCGCGCTCTGTTGCTCCCCTGGTCAACGGAACTTTGCCGGTAGGGGCGCCATGGGCGCCGGCGAGCAACGGACGCCCAGCAGGATCGAGCAGGGCACCCTCAGCGACCAGAATGGCATTGGCTTCGGTGGCCCAGTTGGTCAGCCGGGTGAGTTGGGTGGGATCTGCGCCGTCGAGGGTGAAGCTGTAGGAGCGCTGTGTGTCGCGGATGTGGCCGAGCAGCATGCGGATGGTCTCTGCTGGCTGCCCGACACCGGCACGTGAGATGTAGTCCTCGAGCTCGCTCAACGACGCAGCAAAGCCGGCATCCTGCTCGCCCGACTCATGCCAGCGGAAATGCCCGTCCACTGGGGTGAAGTCGTGTGGCACGAACTCGAGCCGCGTTGAGTAGGCGCTGATCAGCATGCAGCAAACAATAGTGAATCGCGTGGTAACCCGGGCTGCTATCCCGGGTTGGTCAGCACA
>JAKPQT010000165.1 GCA_029555885.1 Chloroflexota bacterium
GTCAACGGCTCGGGCAGCCAGACGAGCAACGGTGTATTGCTGCGGGCGTTCTTCAAGATGGGCATCCCCGTCACCGGCAAGAACCTCTTCCCCAGCAATATCCAGGGCCTGCCAACCTGGTACATCATCCGTCTCAGCAAGGATGGGTACCTGGCGCGCCGTGATCCCTACGAAATCGCAGTGTGCATGAATGGCCGCACTGCTGCAGAGGACATGGCGCAGGTCGCGGAGGGCGGCATCGTGCTCTACGACGATGCGCTGCCGATCGCCGCGCGGCGGCCCGACGTGACGTACTACCCCATGCCGGTCGGCAAGCTGGTCAAGGAAGCCAGCCTGCCCTTCGAGCTGCGTGACTACATCGCCAACATGGTCTACGTCGGCGTGCTCGTCCACATCCTCGACCTGGACATGGCCGAAATCGAGGCCGCGGTCGAGTGGAACTTCGACGGCAAGCGCAAGCCCATCGAGCTCAACATGGACATGGTGCGCCGCGCATACGACTGGGCGCAGGCCAACCTGGTCAAGACCGATCCCTACCGCGTCGAGCGCATGACCGGCTTCAACGAGGACAAGATGCTCGTGGACGGCAACACCGCGGCCGCGCTCGGCAGCATCTTCGGCGGCGTGACCGTCGTCTCGTGGTACCCGATCACCCCCGCATCCAGCCTGCCCGACGCGCTCAACAAGTACCTGCCCAAGCTGCGCACCGATCCTGAGACCGGCCGCGACAACTTCGCCATCATCCAGGCGGAGGACGAGCTGGCCGCGCTCGGCATGGTCATCGGCGCGGGCTGGGCGGGGGCGCGCGCCATGACCGCGACTTCCGGCCCCGGCATCGACCTGATGGGCGAGTTCGCCGGCCTGGCCTATTTCGCGGAGGTACCGGCGGTCGTCTGGGACATCCAGCGCATCGGCCCCAGCACCGGCCTGCCGACACGCACCAGCCAGGGCGACATCTCCGCAGCCTACTATCTCAGCCATGGCGACACGCGCCACCCGCTGCTCTTCCCGGCCGACCCGGCGGAAGCGTTCGAGTTCGGCCACGTCGCGCTGGACCTGGCGGAACGCCTGCAAACCCTGGTTATGGTGTTGAGCGACCTGGACCTCGGCATGAACGTCTGGATCAGCGACCGGTTTAAGTATCCGGAGCGGCCGCTGGACCGCGGCAAGGTGCTCACGGTGGAACAGCTCAACGAGCTGGGCAACTCGTGGGGCCGCTACAAGGACGTGGACGGCGACGGCATCGGCTGGCGCACGCTGCCCGGCACGCCGCACCGCGCCGCGGCCTACTTCACGCGCGGCACCGGCCACACCGAGTATGCCACCTACAGCGAGCGGCCCGAGGATTGGGAAGCCAATATGGACCGGCTGGCGCGCAAGTGGGAAACGACGCGCAATCTTGTCCCCGGGCCATACGTCGACGAGGCCGCAGGCACGGATGTGGCAATCATCAGCGTCGGCTCGAACCACCCGGCCATCATCGAGGCGCGCGACCTGCTGCGGGCGGCCGGCATCGAGACGAGCTATCTGCGGCTGCGGGCGCTGCCGATCAACGATACGGTCCGGGCCTTCACCGAGAAGTACAGCCGCATCTTCGTCGTGGAGAATAACTACGAAGGCCAGTTGCACCAGATTCTCCGGTCGGAGATGCTGGGGTGCGCGGGCAAGATGGTGTCTGTCGCGCGCAGCAACGGCCTGTCGCTGACTGCGGCGTGGATTGCCGAACAGGTCCAGAAGGGCTTGCAGTAAAGAAACCTGTTTTCAGGCCAGTTGTGGTGTCGTTTCGACACCACAACTGGCCTGAGAAAACGGGCTTCTGACAGAGTACAAGGAGCACACCATGGGAACCACGACTGAAGCACCCGCCCGCCCGGCACCGGCGGCGATTAAAGTCAATAGCCTGGGCCTGGATCGGAACGCGTATAAGGGCGCGCCGTCCACCCTGTGCAAGGGCTGCGGCCACGACACCATCAGCCAGCGCATCATCAACGTCGCCTGGGAGCTGGGCCTGGACCAGACGCAGGTCGTCAAGATGAGCGGCATCGGCTGCAGCAGCAAGTCGCCCGCCTACTTCCTGGGCTGGAGCCACGCGTTCAACGGCGTGCATGGCCGTATGCCTGCCGTAGCAACCGGCGCGGCCATTGCTAACCGCAACCTGACCGTGATCGGCGTCAGCGGCGACGGCGACACGGCCTCCATCGGCACCGGCCAGTTCAAGCACGCGGTGCGCCGCAACGTCCCGATGGTTTACATCGTGGAGAACAACGGCGTCTACGGGCTGACCAAGGGCCAGTTCAGCGCGACCGCGGACCTGGGCCAGCGGCTCAAATACGCGGGGGTCAACAATCTGCCGCCGCTCGACATCTGCCTGGAGGCGCTAGCGGCCAACGCCACCTTCGTTGCGCGCAGCTTCGCGGGCGACCCGCGCCAGGTGGAGACGCTGCTCAAGGCCGCGTTCAGCCATCGCGGCATCGCCGTGCTCGACATCATCAGCCCGTGCGTCACCTTCAACAACCACGACGATTCGAGCAAGAGCTATACGTGGGGCAAGCAGAAGGAGACCGCGCTCAACGAGCTGAACTTCATCCCGCACTACGAGGAAATCAGCATCGGCTACTACGAGGGCGAGATGGAAGTCGCGATGCACGATGGCTCGCGCATCCTGCTCAAGAAGCTGGACCCGGACTATGACCCGACCGACAAGATGAACGCGTTCCGCACGCTCGAAGAGGCGCGGCAGAACCAGCAGTTCATCACCGGCCTGATTTACATCAACCAGCAGGAGCGGCCCGACCTGCACGAGCTGCTGCACGTGCCGGAAACTCCGCTCGTCCACCTGACGGAGGAGAAGCTCCGCCCCAGCCGCGCGGCACTCGAAGAGGTCATGGCGAAGCTGTAGGCTGGAAGCCGGAAGCTGGAAGCCGGAAGCTGGAAGCCGGAAGCTGGATAATATAGAGGCCCGGACACACCTCCGGGCCTTTGTATTGCCAGCGACCGCCAGGACACTGCCGCCTGGAGTCGAGGCTTCAGCCGGTTACCCTGCATCCGAGCGCACCGGCCCTCCCCCGCGAGAGCCCCGACTCCGACCGTTGACAGTATCCCCGCGGCCAGCCTCAGGGCGGGAAGCTGTCCTGCAGCACCGTCAGATCGCTGCTCCGGCGGTTCACGATATACACCCGCCGCGTCAGCGGATCGACCGCCACGCCGAACGGGTCGCGGCCGGTGGGCACGGTGGCAATCACGGTGTCGGTCAGGCCGCTGATGACGCTGACCGTGTTGGCGCGGCTGTTGGTGATGAAGACGTTCGAGGTCGCCGTGTCCACGGCCACGCCGCCGCCCGCATCCTCACCGCCATCCCCGATCGCCACAAACGCCCGCTTGGTCAGCCCGTACGCATCCACCTGGTAGATCGCGGCCCGGTTGACGTTGTGATAGGGCGAGCACGCGATATAGAGCCGGCTGTTGAGCGGGTTGAAGTCCAGCTCGTAGGGCGACGCGCCTGCGCCGCCGCACGGCTTGACCGTCCACCCCTGCAACACCTGGTAGCCGTTCTGGCCGTCCAGGACGGTCACATCGCCCGAATCCCGGTTGCTGACATATACATGGTTCGCGCCGGTGTTCACCGCGAGGCCCCAGGCCGCGATACCGCCCGATGGCACCGTCGCCTCCAGCATATCGGTCGCGCCGTTGACGATGGCCACGCGGCTATTGCCGTAGGTCACGACGAAGACCCGATTCGTGACAGGGTTGATCTCGACGTAGGTCGGCTTCGGTCCCACCGAGATGACCGCGCGGCGTTCGAGCGTGGTCGCGTCGAGCACGTACAAGTCGCCGCTGGCGAAGTTGACCACATAGACCTTGTTCGTCGCGCTGTTGACTGCGACGCCCCACGGCTCCCGCCCCACCTCCGCATACCCCAGCGTCGCCAGCGTCGCCGCATCGAACATATACAGGCGGTTGGTATCGTGCGAGGTCGAGTAGACCCGCCGCGACTGTCCATCTACCGCGATGGACTTCGGATGCGCGTAGCCCGGAATCGGCAAGACCTCGGTGGGCGTCGGTGTGTAAGTCGCCGTGGGCGTGGGCGTCGCGGTAGGCGTGTAAGTCGCCGTAGGCGACGACGTCTGCGTCGGCGTGGGCGTCGGCGGCGGCAGCATGACGATGGGCAGGTAGACCGGCCCCGGCGTGCGCGTCGGCGTGGGGGAGAGGGACTCGTCGCGGGTTGCGGTGGACGAAGGCGTCACGGTAGACGAAGGCGTGTAAGTCGCCAGCGGCGACGGTGTCGCCGTAGGCGACGTCGTCGGCGTCACCGTGAAGGTGGGAGTGGCTGTTGCAGTCGCAGTGGCCGTGACAGTGGCGCTCGCTGTTGATGTTGCGGTCGCTGTGGAGGCCGCGGTTGCTGTCGTAGTTGGAGTCGCCGTGGCAGTCGCCGTGGGTGACGGCGTCAGCGTTGCGGTTGCAGTCGCCGTCGCTGTTGCGCCAGGCACATCGGTGGGTGACGGCGTCGGCGTGTAAGTCACCGTAGGTGACGGCGTCGGCGTCGCGGTGGCGGTCAGGCTGGGCGTCGGCTGCACGTCCCCGATGACGACCACCGCATCGTCGGTATCGGAAACGGGATCGCCCGGCAGCGGATTGCCATCGGCATCCACCGCCGCACTCACCGCAATGGCAATGTTGGTCCGGTTCGTGTCGATGAACGCGGGCCATAGGCAGGTGCCCGCTGCGCCTGGCGCCAAGGGTCCGGGGATCGTGCACACGACCACGTCATCGGTCATATCGCCCGGCGTGCCGTTGTCGTCGGTGATGGTCACGCCGTCCAGGTAGGTTTCGCCGGTGTTGGTCCAGGTGTACTGATAGGTCACATCCGCGCCCGGCGGCGGCAGGTAGAGCACTTCGCCGTCCGGCGTGTCCCCCGCGCGCTTGATGAGCCTGATGCCCGGCCGCGCAAAACCAAAATCGGCATCCATATAGGACTGCACACCTGCCGGGAGGTACACCAGCATGGGGTTGGCCCCGAACATGAGTGCGCTGGTGTGCACATAACCTGCCAATGGCTCCCCGGGCGCAAAGTTGCTTGACTCGACCACTACCCAGTAGAAAACATCGGTCAACTCGATCTGGTACTCGTACCAGCCCGTCTCGATCTCCGGTGTGCCCGGGTTGTCGCCCGTGATGCGGTAGCCCTGCAGCGCGTCGTTTGCCGGGTCGAACTCACCGTCGCCGTTGTCCAGGTACAGCCCGACCAGAACATTGTCGATGCCCGGCTCCGACGAATCCTGGAATCCGTTCGGATTGCTGTCGTGCCACACCAGGTTGCCGAGCGTGGATTGGCCGCGCGGTGCAGAGTACCGTTCGGGCGGCGGGAACTGGGCCGCCGGCCCCATGCTTGACGCAGCTCTCAGATCGGCCTTGTTGATCAACAGAACAGCGCCGATCACCAGTCCGCAGATTGCCAGCCAGGATGCCAGGCGCTTCGCCAGCACACGATTTTCCGCCACCGGGTTTATCTCCATGAGTGACCGTGAAGCAACAATCCCAGGCCCAACACCGGGCCAGACTGGAGTCGAGGCTTCAGCCGGTTTATCTGGTCGTGTACAGACGCGCCCAGGCCGGCCAAAGCCTCGACTCCGATTACGTCGCGAGGACTAAATTCCCGTGACTCAGTTATCCCGCTCAGGCATACAGGCGCCGGCGTAAGGCCCAAACTCCCAGCCCCAGGACGATGCCCAACACCAAGAACGGCCACTGTCCTGCCGATTCTGCACTTATCTCGAACAGCGTCACTGCGTTCGGCGAGAACTGGAACAGGTAATCCTCGACCTCACCGTCCGGCGCGAGGCCGGTGGCAGGGAGCCCGCCCGCCTGGCTCAGGCGGACGCGCACCGGGATCGTGGGACTGCCGGCCATTGCGCCGGCCGGGATGTCCAGGTACACTTGATACGTGCCCGGCAGCCAGGCCGTCGTCGGGAGCGGCGCGCCGGTCGCGTCGCGCAGGACAACGGGCGCCAGCGCGCCGCCGTTGAAGCCGATGAAGACCTCCGGCACGCCGCTGCCGCCGCTGATGATGATTTCCAGGCTGCCGCCGAAGCCGGCAGCCACGGTCCCCTCGTCCCAGAACCCTGTGAGTCCGGGTAGCGTCGCCACGCCGTCCTCATCATCGGGTGTGCCGGTGATGTCATCCCCGTGCGCGGAGGCCTGCGGCTGGCCGTTCGGCTCACCATCGATGATGCGGCCCAGCCGCAGCGGCGAGGTGATGAGATGGCGCGGGCCATTGGATGCGGCCAGCGTCGGGTACGGCGGCTCCGGCAGGTCGCCCCAATCCGCGCCCTGCGTGACAGAGGCCTCGGACTGTGCGGGGGGCAACACGAAGCCGCTCTCAGCAACCGTTGCGCCCGTCACGGCCGCGATGTTAGTGGTCGGGCTGCACATGGGTGTGTTTGCCTTGGGCGAAACGGCCACGGCATACTCGACGGTCGTCCGCAGCGCGCCGCCCGCCGGGTCACACGCGGCCTGCACGTTCGCAAACTCCACCGGCACGTTCTGACCCTGGAAGTTGGCAATCTGCGCGCAGCCTGTGGCCGGGCTGGGATCGACGTAAGCCACCGGTCCCCACACCCCGGCAGGCAGTGTCGTCGCGACCGATGCATACGTATCCTGCGAGATGTACTGCGCGTCGTTATGTGTCACCTCGCCGTCGAACCCCGGCGCCGGATGCAGCGCAGGATGCGCGCCCGGCAGCACGCGGCCCGCACCGGTCGCTTCGGCCTGGTCGCGATACGGGTCGTTAAGGGCCACGAGGCTGTTGAGCAGGTCCACGCCGGAAACCGTAACGTAATGGCCGCCCACGCGCGTCGCCGGTGCACCGGTGACGCTCTCCTGCCAGAAGCCGAGCAGCAGCACCACATCCTCCGAGCGGCGCACTTCGGTGCCTACCCAGGTGAAAGCCGGGTTCGGCTGTGTGGTAACCGTGTACTCCTGTGCCAGCCCTGCATCGGCGATGAACTGCGTTATGCCGTTTGCCATGCCGGTAACGGTCGTGCCCGTGCCCGCGGTCGTCCCCATGCGCGTGCTCAGATCGGCCACGAGCGGCGCGACGTTGCGGGCGTCATGGTCGTCCCATGCATTCGTAGGCTCATACGACTGCACCAGGGGATAGTTGTCGTTGACGACCGGCGGCGCGAGCGGCGCCGGCTCGAACTTGCTGTCGAACCACCACAGCGAGTTCGCCGCGGCCACCGGCCCACACTGGTACCAGCCGGTCCCGCTGCCCGCAGGCGCGTCCCAGCCCGCCTGCCGCTGGTCGAAGTCCGGGATGCCTTTCGGCGCGTAATCCTGCCAGCCGCCTTCCTTCCAGGCCATCGCCTGTGAATTCGCAGCCGTGAATTGCACGTCGATGACCACCGTCTGCCCCGGCGTGAGCGGCCCAACGTTGTCCCGATGCAGCCAGCCCGTCGCGGTGTTCACGCTCGTGGGCAGGATGCTGGCCGTCACGTAGGTCAGACAGGCCGGGCTGTAGAAATCGTCCAGCGGCGCGGGGTCGAGCGTGACCGCAGTACTGCTGTTAGTGACCGTGATACGGAACGTAACCGTATCGCCCACGGTCGCGTACGGCATCGAGTTCAGCAACGCCTTGCTGACCTGCAGCGGAGACCGGGCGAAGCCGAAGTCTGCTGTCTTGTAATCATAGATCAGCACGTTCGGCATAGTGAAAGGCTGCGGATACGTGCCCGCGCTGGTGTAGATGTACCCGTACAGGGGTCCGCCGGGCAGGAAGTTGCTCTCCGCGATGATCACCTCGTACTGGGTTGCCAGCGCGGTGGCCGGAAATTGATACCAGCCGGTGGCATCGGTGGTCGTGGTGCCATCGAGCACCCACGTGGCGGACGCGGCGTCCCACCGCCACAGCTCGACCACGACGCCCGCGATGCCCGCCGTGTACTGCGCCTCAGACGCATTCGCCGCGCCGGTGTGTTCGCTGTCCAGGTTGGTGTCGAACCAGACGTAGTCGCCGACGGTGGATGCACCGCCGGGCGCAGCCGGCGCGGCGGCGCTGGGCGTCACCAGGGCAGCGCCAAGCAGACCCACGATGACGGCAAGGTAAACTGCCCACACGGCCCGGCCTGAACGGCGCAGCCGGCGGAGTCCGAATATTCGTGCGTTCATAACGCTGCCTCCTGGTAACTCCCGTAGTATAGGATCAAGAGTGCTGCACAGGTACGCTTACGGCACCCGCAGGGCCGGGTCGCCGAGCAGCAGGAAGGTGTCCACGAGATCAAGGTATTTTCCGGGTGGCGCGTTGGCGACCAGGTACAGCTTCGCCGCGGTGGCCGCACTGCCCAGCGCCTGCCCATCGTAGAACACGCCCAGAAAGAGCCCGCGCTCCAGATAGTCGTGTCCCGGCGCCAGCCCATAGCCCGTGGGCGCCCAACTGGCGATCGCGCCCTTGTTCTCCGCGCGCACGCCCAGCTCGCTCAACGAGGCCTCCGCAGGGTCGATGAAGTACCCCTCGTTGCACGTCATCGGCAGCATGATGGTCAGCCGGCCCGGGTTATTGACGCTCGCCAGCGCGGCGGCATCGTACAGCCGCTCCGCGGCCCAGTAGGTCTTGACCCCGTGGCCGATGTAACTGACCATCAGCGAGCCGCTGCCGATCTGGCTGATGATCTGCGCCCGGCACTCGACCGAGGTCGCGGGGTTCGCCAGGTCGCACGTCTGGCCCAGGTAGACCTTGTTCGGCGTGTAAGCCTGCGGCAGAATCTTGACCTGTCCGCCCTGGTAGGTGGTGTAGCCGTCCGCGATGCCGTTTGAATAGTCGTAGAAGTTGCCGCCGCCGCCTTCCAGGTCGTCGGCCACGAACAATACCTGCTTCATCCAGGCGGCCGGCACCTGCGCCTCGTACGCCAGAATCTTGTTGACCATGGCCGTGACTTCCGCTGCACTATTGGCGGGCAGCCGTCCGATATCCAGATCGGGCAGGACATCGTACCCGACCTGGCCGCGCGTCACAGCCACGAAACGGTTATCCGTCGGGGTCTCGCCGGCGTCCGGGTCCACCATGTCCAGGTAGGGCGGGACATAAGTGGGCGTGGTGTTCTTGTAGTAGCGGAAATCGTAGGTGCCGTCGCCGACCAGCAGCACGCTGCTGGGTGCGGGCCGCGGCCAGTTGGCATACGCATGCGCGATGAAGTCACGAATCGCTTCGGCCGACATGAGGCCGGCGCCGAACTCGTCATAGACATCCTGCACATCTACCACCCGCACGCGCAAGCCCTGCGTCGCCCGGTGGGCGGCGAGCGGCTGCACCGCGGCCGCGAAATCCGCGTGCGTGACGATGATGTAGTCCGCCCCCGACGTTTCAGATTGCAGGTTCGAAGGCTGGTCCAGGGTGATGCTGACCGGGCTGAGACGCTTCGCGGGCGTCTGCGCCAGGTAGCGCCGGGGCGTGGTCTGCTTGTCGCCGAAGCGCAGCGTGAACGCCGGCTGTGCGGCTGTTGCCGCTTGCGCAGCAGCCGTCGGACGCTGCGAGCGCACGGTGAGCGGGAGGAAAAGGCTCGAAGAAGAGGGGTCCTCGACCGTCCAGTCGATGACCGCTGCGCGCAGCGGGTCGGTTACATCGTACAGCTCCACATCCGCTGTGCTGAAGCCGTCCACGGTGTAGCGCTGTGCGCCCGGCGTATCGCCGCCGAACAGGAGCTGATCGCTTGCGGTGCGGAAGGTGCGCTGGTAGCCGACGCGCACCCAATCCACGCGCACGATATCCGCGGCCAGGCCCGACACATCGTTGATGAGCTCGATCCGGATCGTGTTGTTCCCGGTCCCGCTCAGATAACTCTGGGGGAACGTCGCAGAGATGAGGTGCGCGGTCGGCCCGTCCCAGACGCCATTCCACACGCTGTCGGGGTGGCTGGCCGGGTTGACGTACAGCCGCATGTGGTGTGCGCCGGCCGTGACGCCGCCCAGCAGCACGCTGACCGAGGCGTTGGCCGCGCCAGTTGCCAGTTCCGGCGTCGCCAGGCTGACGTTGAGCGTGCCCGTCTTGCCCGCACCGATGGCCGAAATCTGCTGCCCCCACCAGTGGTCGTGCCCAGGCATGGGCGCCAGCGTATCCTCCGGCAGGTCGGAGTCATAGACGAGGTTGTCCTCCCGCTTCACGCTGGCGAAGAAGGACGGGACCGCAGTGCCGCCGCCGATGCTGTTGCGGGTAGACATGCGCAGGCCTGTCGCGCCGCCATAGGTCAGCCAGTAGACGTTCGTATCCGTATAGCGGGTATCTGCGCCCTGGCCGAAGAACAGCGCAACGTCGCCCGCATCGAACTTGCCGTCCGCTTCGCCGGTCACGCGCAAGGCCACTTCCTGCCCGCCGTTGAACAGCCGCAGCGAGCGTGGGTCCAGTTGCGCGACGGGCAGGCCCGCACTCGCCAGCGCAGCCGGCGTGAGTTGATACAGGCCCTCGGCCCGCACGAGCACCTTGTAGCCGGGCTGCGGCGGCGTCCAGGCATCCGGCGCAGCAGCCGCTGCAATAGCCGCGACCTCGCTCCGCCGGAACGTGCGCGCGGACTCGTAGTTGAGCAGCGAACGCTGGAAGGCCGCCTCGAACTCCGCCGGCTCTGCCTGCCAGCCGGCGGCTGCGGCCTGCACAGCGCCCGTAAAGCGCAGCGCGACCGTCATCCGCTCGCTGGCCCGCAGCTCGCCCGAAACGGGGTTATACTGTACCGGGTAGAACTCCAGCCGCACGATCCGCTGGCTGCGCATGAAGCCCAGCTCCACCAGGCGCACGGGTTGCGCGGGGTAAAGGGCGTCGGTCCCGTAGATGGCCGCGTCACGCGCCGGCGCCGCGCCCGTTACCTCAGCCTCGGACGCGTCCGCATCGGCCACCACCGGCTGGGCCGGACACAGGTCGATGCCCGTCGCCAGCACAGTCGCGGGCGCAGCCTTGACCTGCAGGTCGAGCTCCGCATCCGGAGGCACGCCCAGCAGCACGACCTTGACCGGCACCTGCGGCCGGCCAGCCTCCTCGCTCAGGACGAAGCCCGGCGCCTCGGCCCGCTGGCAGGCCGCGTCACCGGTCACAGAGAACGCGGGTGCGGCCAGCTCCAGCGCCACGCCCTCCGCATCTGCGTTGAGCAGGCGCACCTGGCCGTCAGGTTCGCCCGCAGCCGCCGGCAAACCGCCTGTACTTGCACCAAGTGCGCTGACCGGCGTCAGAAACGCTGCCACGATCGCACTGACCATCAACAACATACCGATACGCCTGCGCGGGGTTACCGGCTGCATGAGGCGTTACCTCCCTGATGTGGATTTCTTTACTGCGTCTGCGGCTCGACCAGTTGCAGCCCCACCGTCCCGAATTCGCGGGAGCCGTAGAACTCGCTGGCGCCATCGAGCTTGATGATTTCGATCTGGTACTGGTACGCCTCCCCCGGTCGGACGTCCAGGTCCAGGTAGCTGTAGCTGCTGCCCTGGGGCAGCCCCATATAGGCCGCCGGAATGAGCTCGGCATTGACCGCGCTGTATGCGCCGGCGCTGCCCTCGCGGCTGAAGTCTGTGTTGCGGCGCAGCACGTTGAACCCCAGGATATCGGATTCGTCCGCCGTCTGCCAGGTGACCTGGGCGCCGCCCTCCGCCGCCTGGGTCGAGAATCCGCTCATCGTAAAAGCCGTCGGGGCCAGACATGTAGCTTCGGTTTTGACTTGCAGCGCGGGGTCACCGAGCAGCAGGAAGGTGTCCAGCAGGTCCAGGTACTTGTTTGCGGGCGCGTTGTCCACGAGGTACTGCTTCGCGTAAGAGACGGATGCACCGAGTCGATCGATACCTTGGTGGAACCAGGCCAACATCAGGCCCCGCTCCAGATAGTCATGGCCGGTGACCAGGCCGAAGCCCGTGGGCGAAAAGCTGGCAATTGAGCCTCTGGTCTGGCCTGTGATGGGATCAGCGGCCAGGCGAACACTGGCCTCCGCCAGCACTTCGGGTGTCTCGAAGTCGTGGAAAGACCCTTCATAGCAGGTCATCGCCAGCATAATGGGCAAACAGGGGCCGTTGTTGAGCTGCGAGTTCGCCGTCTTGTTGAACATATTCTCGGAGGCCCAGACCTCCTTGACGGCATGGCCCACGTAACTGACGAACAGGGCGCCCTGCTTGGGAGCAGGAGTGGTCCTATTCAGCGTGTTGATGAGGGTTCCGCGGCACTCTGCCGCGTCCCCAGGATTCCCCAAGTCACACGTAACGCCCAGATATTCCTTTTGGATCCTGTAATTCTCAGGTATCAGCTTGACCGTGTTTGCCTCATCCACGTAGCCATCGGCGATCTCGTCGGAGTAGAAGTAGAAGTCGCCGCCGCCACCTTCCAGATCGTCTGCCAGGAAGATCGTGTTTCTGTCCCAGATCCCATCGCACTGGCAGGCTATTTCGTAATACATCACCTTGTCGACCATAGCTTGCGCCTGGTTCACATCGTTAACCGGGAACCGGCCAATGTGCATATCCGGGATATTGTCGTTGCCGATGAAGGTCACGAAGCGGTTATCGGCTGCGGTCTCGCCCAGATCGGGGTCGGCCAGGTAGAGATAGGGCGGGATATAGGTGTTGGTCGTCGTGCGATACTTCCGCATGTCGTTCGTGCCGTCACCCATCAGCAGCACATAGGCGGGCGGGGTGCCACTCCAGTTGGCATGGGCGTACGCCAGAAAGTCGCGGATCGCCTCCGCCGACATCATGCCGCCGTTGAATTGGTCGTAGATTTGCTGGACGTCCACGAGGACCGCACGAAACTCGCGGTCGCGATAGGATACCAGCGTCTCGGCCTGGGACCAAAAATCGCGATGTGCGATCAGGATATAATCCGCGCCGTTCTGCGCATCCAACAGATTGGGCAGGCTGTAGAGCGATGCCGGATAGACTGCGCGTTCGATGGCGAGCGGTGTGCGCCAGGCCGCCGGCGTCAGCGCCAGGTAGCGCCGCGCGCCATCGGCCGTCGCGCCGAAGCCAACGCTGTGTGGTGCGGCAGGGGACACGGCTGTGTTGATGATGCGCCGCGGTGCGGTGAAGTCGGTCACATCATAGACTTCGATATCCGGGGTGGCGAAATTGCTGACATCGTACTGCCAGGTTCCGGCGCTGGGATTGTCAAAGACCAGCAGGTTATTCTCCGCCACGTAGGTATCATAATAAGTCAGATCCCACCAATCGAGATACACCATGTCCGTTCCCACGCCGGGCGGCAAGGCAATCCCGACGCGGATTCGATTCAGACCCTCGACGAACAGATTCCGCGGCACAGCAACGGTCGTCTCGTAAAACGTGAATCCTGACCAGCCGCCGGAACCGTCGATCACCAGGTTGTTGTTCACCCAGACGCGCAGGTGATGCGGATTGTTGCCCCAGCCCAGGAGCCGCAATGAGAGCGTGCCGGGGAGAGGATCGGGCGTATGATTATACGCATAGAAGCTGTAGGTGCGATGGGTGGCTGTGTTTTGAGTAGTCCAGTCCGCAAACCAGTGGTCCGCGTCATGTTCGAAGGGATACTGCGAAAAATACCACTGGCTCTTGATGAGGCGCTCCCGATGGGGAAAAGATGGCGGAACGTCACCGGTACCGGCGCCGTCCACCTCCGCCATCCGTGCGCCATAAGGGCCCGCGCACGGCCCTGCCGCGCAGCCATAGGTCAGCCAATAGACGTTGTCCCTGGTATACTTGTTGGTGGGCAGCACGCCTTCGAGGAACAGCCACTCCACGCCCCGGCCGTAGAAAAGCACCACGTCCGTGGCATTGAAGACGCCATCCTCCTCACCGAGCACCCGAATGGGCACTTCCTGGCCCATGTAGAACAGCTGCAGCGAGCGCGGGTCCAGGGTGTTCACCGGCAGCAGCGCATTTGCCAGGTCCGTATAGGTCAGCGCGTACAGACCGTCGGTGTCCACGGTGATGCGGTATGCAGTGGCTGGCGGCGCCCAGGGCAG
>JAKPQT010000183.1 GCA_029555885.1 Chloroflexota bacterium
GCGCGGGCTGGGACGGTGCGGCCCAGCCGCTCACGCCCGACGGCAAGCAGTTCGGCTGGCGGCACCTGGGCATGGACCAGCTCGCGTACGCGCTCGCAGATGTGCTGCGCGGGGTGGAGCAGGGCATCCGCAGCATCCTTGTGGCCGACGAAGGGCTGCTGTGGGTGATCGGCCAGGCGAAGGAACGCGGCCTGCTGCCCGCGGACCTGGTCATCAAGGCATCGGCGGTCATGGGCTCGACGGCCAACCCGGTCAGCGTCCGGATGCTCGAACAGGCCGGGCTTTCGACCGTGAACGTAGCCTCCGACATCTCGCTGGCGAAGCTAGCCGCGTTGCGCCAGGTCGTGGACCTGCCGGTCGACCTGTATATCGAAGGGCCGGACGGCCTGGGCGGCTTCATGCGCTATTACGAGGTGCCCGAGTTGGTGCGCGTGGGCGCGCCGCTCTATCTCAAGTTCGGGCTGCGCAATGCGCCGAATATCTACCCCAGCGGCCTCCACCTGCAGGCTGCGGCAGTCGCGACGGGCCGCGAGCGCGTGCGCCGCGCGGCGATTGCGCTGGAACTGCTGGCCCGGTCAGACGTCGAGTATCGGATTTCGGAGCGTGGAGCCGTGGGTCTGGGCGTGCCGGTCATCTTAAGCTGACGGCAGCATCATTCGGTTGTCAGGGGTTCTGCGATGTCCGAAATAACGATACGGGGTGCGCGGCTGCACAACCTCAAGAACCTTACGCTAACGATCCCCAAGAACCGGCTGGTGGTGTTCACTGGCGTGTCTGGGTCGGGCAAGTCCACCCTGGCCTTCGACACGCTGCACATGGAGGGCCAGCGGCAGTACCTGGAATCGCTCGGCATGGTGACCTACGGCAGCAAACCATCCGTCGATAGCATCACCGGCCTGTCGCCCTCGATCAGCGTGGACCAGGGATTGACCAATCGATCGCCGCGCTCGACGGTTGGCACAGCCACCGATATCTTCACCTACCTCCGCGTGCTCTATGCACGGGTGGGCCACCGGCCCTGCCCGCGGTGCGGCGCAGATGTGCCGCCCGATCATGAAGGCGGCTACGAAGGGCTGTGGGACGAGGAGTCAGATGCCCTGACTGAGGCAGACGACTCGGCCCCAACGAGCGAACTGCCGGAGGCAGACAGCGAGTGGGTGGCGTGTCCGCACTGTGGCGCGCGATTGCCTGCGCTGAATATGGCGCACTTCTCATTCAACAAGC
>JAKPQT010000187.1 GCA_029555885.1 Chloroflexota bacterium
GTCAACGCGTCATAGTCCTGGTTTGCCAGGTAGTCCTTGCGAATCAGGTTGGACCCGATGCCCACCGCGCTGACGCCCGCCTTGAACCAGGCCGTAAGGCTCTCGCGCGTCGCTTCGACGCCGCCGGTCGGCATCATGCGCGTCCAGGGACAGGGGCCGAGAATGGACTTGACAAACGCGGGGCCGCCCACCGAATCGCCGGGGAACACCTTGACGATCTCGACGCCGAGCTCCTCCGCCTCGGAAATCTCCGACGCGCTGCCGCAGCCGGGGCTATACGGGATCTTGCGGCGGTTGCACAGCCGGGCGACCTCCGGGTTGAGCAGCGGGCCGACCACGAAGTTGGCGCCGTACGCGATATAGAGCGCAGCAGTCGGCGCATCCACGATCGAACCGACGCCAAGGATCATGTCGGGCAGCTCACGCGCGCAGTACTGCGCAAGTTCCCTGAACACCTCCGGCGCAAAGTCGCCCCGGTTGGTGAACTCCAGCAGGTTGCAGCCGCCGGCCTGGATTGCGCGCGCCACCTGCCGGCTGACCTCGACGTCAGGGCTGTAGAAGACGGGAACAAGGCCCGTGTTGACGATGGTGTTGAGGACATCGAGCCGTGTGAAACGTGCCATGACACTGACCTCTCTGATGGTGTGGTCGGGTGACAGATGGCTGCATTATAGCATATACCCTGCTGTGGCACGGTGTGCTGTGGCCAAGCCACAGCCGAGACCAGCCACAGCACAACCACGCAGACCGGCCAAGCAATACGAAAGCTACCCCAGGCCGACCGGCTACAGCGGGTCAGACTGTCATGCGCGTCACCGACGAGGGCCGCGCGCGCTGCTAATGTACTCTGTTAGCGGAATGCTAGACCGCTGCTTGAACCACCATTCGAGGGATCGAGGAGAGGATACTGATGCTGACCCAGGAGCAGATCGCGTATTATCACGAGCATGGTTTTCTGCGCATTCCGGAGATGTTCACACCGGAGGAGACCGACGAGCTGTCGGACGAACTCGACCGCCTGGTGCACGACTGGGCCATCACCGACAAGGGCTGGTCGGGCCCGTGGCGCAAGGCCTACATGAATGCGGAGACAGAGAAGAAATCGAAACTCACCGCCATGCACGACCTGCAATTCTACTCCGCGGCCTGGATGCGGGCGGTGACGCATCGGAAGCTGGCCGCAGCGATGCACGATATCCTCGGCAGCGACGTGGAGCTGCACCACTCGACGCTGCACATCAAGCCGCCGGAGGCGGGCCATCCCTTCCCGATGCATCAGGATTACCCGTTCTACGAACATGAGAGCGGCGCATATGTCGATGTGCTGGTCCACCTGGATGACACCAGCCATGCCAACGGCGAGATTCGCTTCCTCGATGGCTCGCACAAGCTCGGCAAGCTCAAGCACATCACCGAGACGCCGGAAGGCCCCTGCTCGCCCCATCTGCCGACGGATGAGTACCGGCTGGAGGACACCGTGCCGGTGCCGGCCAAGCGCGGCGATGTGGTGCTCTTCAACATCTACACCATCCACGGCTCGTACATCAACACGACCGATAAGGCGCGGCGCCTCGTGCGCGTCGGCTATCGCGACCCGCAGAACATCCAGATTGCGGGGCAGAGCTGCGCCCGCCCCGGGCTGATCGTCTGGGGCTACCGTGATCGCCGGGAAGGGCAGCCGCTCTTCCGGCAGGATTGAAGGCCAAGATGACTACACTTGCGATTGATACGCAGATCAACCTGCGCACACAATACGACCGGGACGGTTGGGTGGCCGCGCGGGGCGTGCTGGACGAGGGGCTGGTGGCCGAGGCGCGCAGCCATGTCGATTGGCTGCTGGCCAAGCACCCCGACATTCGCCCGGAGCAGTTGCACCACCAATTGATGACCGACGACCCCTTCTGGGTCCGGCTCATCAGCGATCCGCGCCTCTTGGACGTGGCCGAGCAGTTCATCGGCCCGGACATCGCGCTGTTCGCGTCGCACTATATTGCGAAGCGCCCCTACGACGGGCAGAGCGTCCTCTGGCACCAGGACGGCAGCTTCTGGCCGCTGGAGCCGATGGAGGTCGTGACGCTGTGGCTGGCGGTGGATGATGCGGACGTAGAGAATGGCTGCCTGCGGGTGCTGCCGGGCACGCAGAACCAGCGGCTGCTGACGCTCGACGAGATGGAGAAGCAGGATGATGGCCGTAACGTTCTCGGCACGGGCATCCGGCCATCTGACCTGGACGAGTCGCGGGCTGTGGACGTCATCCTCAAGGCGGGCGATGTGGAGATCCACCACCCGAACATCATCCACGGCTCGAATGCCAACACCTCGCCGCGCTGGCGGCGGGGGCTGACCATTCGCTACATCCCGGCCTCCACCCGTATCGTGAGCGAGGAGCGGTGGGCGGCAGCGTTCCTGCTGCGCGGCCGGGCGCACCCGCAGGTGGATAACCGGTACCGTCGCTTCCCTGCCTTCGTGGGCGGCACGCACATGCCCTTCCACAACTGGCAGGCGTGGAACGATTATGCCCGCTCGTGGAACGAATCGAACGGCTTCGCGCCCTGATGGGGTGAATGGGAGAACAGGTGACAGGGTGACAAGGTGAAGAGATGAGGATGCAAGCTCCTCACCTCTTCACCCGTTCTCCTCTTCACCCGTTCGCCCCGAACGGCGCGCCCATATCCCTCAGCACGCGCTGGACCGCCGGGGTGAAGTCCGGCAGCAAGTCCAGCAGTTCCCACGCCAGCAGATGCCACAGGTCATCGTCCGCCGCGCGCAGCGCGAGCAGGCTGGCGCGCAGCCGGTCGAGGTCCGCAGCATCCATGCGGGCGAGTTCATCAGCAATCACATCTAGGTGGCCGCTCAGTCCGGTGACGCCCTGCTCCGCCGCCGCGGCGCGTACCGGCGCGAGAGCATCCTCGATGTCGTCCGCCGTGAGCGCACCGGCAGCCAAATTGCGGTCGAGCGTGCTGGCCGGGTCGCGGCCGCTGTCGTAGCGGGAGCCGGGTCGGTAGTCGTCCTCGATATCTTCGTCCGGCAGCAGCCGGCCATGCACATAGGTGTCGCCGCCGATCGATTCCCCCTCGCCCGCGACTTCCAGTTGACCCAGCGGACCGCCGAGCAACGTGGCGAGGCTGTCATCGGCCGACATGCCCGCTTCCTCCTGCATGTCGGCCCAGTCCTCGACGCCCATGTCATCCGTTCGTGCATCCACACCAAACTGGCCCGCCCCCGGCATCCCGCCATCCAGGCGAGCCAGGTCGAGCGCTTCCTCGCCCTCGGTCAGCCCGTCCATCTCATCCAGCGCGAGCACGTCGTCGCGCGCGGGGATGCGGCTGTCATCTGGCGCAGTCATGCCCCCAGCGTTCGTCTCAGGCAAGCCCCTGACCATCCGGCCCACACGAGCCCCATCGGGATGCTCCCCCTCCTGCGCCAAGATGTCATCCTGCAGCCCGCCGACAAGCGCCTGACCCTCCTCCGCCGCGGGCGGCTGCCAGGCCGAGCCGTGAGCGAGGGCCAGCGCATTGAAGTTCTCCAGCAGCGCCTCCAGCCGTTCGGCCAGTGCAGCGTCGCCTTCGACCATCGCTTCGAGCGCGCCGATGACTTCTGCCCGGTTAGACTCCGGCTCAGCACGAAACTCGTTCCACAGCGGAGTGTACATGTCGCTCTCGCGCATCCGGGCCGCGAGCAGGTACCGTAGCTCCTCGACCAGGCTGATGCCTTCCGGCCCGGCCTGATCTTCCAGTTCCTCCCCCCCTCGGCGGTCCAACAGCAATACAAGATCAACGATATCATTCACACCCATGATTCATCCCTCTCCTCATCTCACATGAAATCTCTGCTGTCAGTCTAGCACACCCCGGAGCCGTCGTATGGAGCGAAGACCACATACCCTGGCACGCAGACCGCATCCTTCGACTGCGTCCCAGCCAGGCTCTGCCGGGCCTGACGCCCTCCGCTACTAAGAAACCGCCGGCGCGTCCAGGGCGAGCGGGGGTGACTGGACCAGCGACAGGCCGAGCTTGGCGGCGCGCTTCTCCAGGTTGCGCAGTTCGCGCCCGCGGGCCAAACGTTCGTACTCTTCACCGCCCAGGTCATGGTATGGCGTGCGCGTTTTCAGCATATGGTAGAAGCAGCGGGCGATCTTATGGGCGGTGGCCACGATGGCCTGCTTGGGACCCGTGCGGCTGCGCATGCGGCGATAGAAGGCGCCGAAGGCGCAGTTGGGACTGCGGCTGACCGACTGGGCCGCCAGGCGGAAGGCCTGGCCGGCCCGGTTCTGCGTCTTGAGGGTGCGGCTGCGCAGCACTTTGCCGCCAGAGATGTCGTTGCGTGGGGCCAGCCCGAGCCAGGAGCAAAAATGCTTGTCGGTCGGAAAGGCGCGCACGTCCGTACCGATCTCGGACAGGATGGTCTGGACCGTCATGGCATTCAGACCGTCGATGGCCAGCAGATCCACACCCGTCCAGCGATACAGCAGGCTGCGGGCGTCGTACTGCGGCCGGTTCTTGGTCTTGTACGGCGCCTTGGCGCTCGGCGGCAGGGGTGGGAGGTCATCGGGGGGCATGGTCGGCGCAAGGTTCGCAAACTGCCGCTCGATCTCCACATCGCACTCCCGGATCTGCTGGCTGTAGAAGTCATACAAGGCCAAGGCCTGCTTCAGGGCAAACAGATGCTCGGGCCGATAGTGGCCCGTCAGCGCCTGGGCGATCTCGGTCTGGCTCTTGTTGACCCCGGGCTGGCGCAGCGCCGCCAGTTGCTGGGGGTCCCGCTCGCCCGCTACGATCGCACGGATAATCGCCAGCCCGGTCACGCCCGTGATGTCCTTCACCGCCTGCATCAACTGCAGGTTCATCTGCAACAGTGCTTTCTGCATATGCTGAATATGCGCCGCCCGGTTGGCGATCAGTTCGCTGCGGTGGCGCAGGTAGGCGCGCAGGGCCACAATCTCGGCTTCCGGCCGGAACGAGCCGCGCAGCAGCCCCACCGAGTGCAACTCCTGCAGCCACTGACAGTCTTGACGGTCGCTCTTGCGCCCCGGGACATTCTTGACGTGATGGGCGTTCACCACGCAGACCTGGAAGCCGCGATCTTCCAGGTACTCGAAGACCGGAATCCAGTACGCCCCGGTCGCCTCCATGGCCACGCTCTCGACATGGCACGCCCGCAACCAGTCCGCCAGCCGCGCCAGATCCGGGGTCAGCGTGCCAAACTGGCGCACCGCCTCGAGCGTGCTGTCCGGCCCCACGGCCGCCCAGATCTCGCTACTGCCCAAGTCCAGCCCCGCCGCATGCGGGTTGACGATCTTCAGCCCCTGCCAGGGTTCCCCTGGCACGCCACGATTACGTTGTCGCATCACGCCACCTAGCCGTCCATAGATTGGCACCGCCGGACCCGGTCAGGTTCCAACGCGATAAGCTACTAAACGGGGTCGGCGCGCAACCCACAACGCCGCCACCAATGTTCATACCATGCCTGACCAGAACCATTCTCAGGAACGGGTTGACTCACACCAGTGAGGAGACGGTCTTAGCTTGTCCAGCTGTACCCCCCAATTCTACCAGCAACGGCGGGTTTCTTTCCGGGCATATGCCCCGCCGAAGCGCGGCATGGGATTCTCAGGATGCCTCGCGCCGTCTCACCCCTTCACCTGTTCTCCTGTTCTCCCGTTCACCTGTTCCCCTCTTCACCCGTTCACCTTGTCACCCCGTCGCCTTGTCACTATAATACGCTCCATGAAGCCACACCTCCCGGCCACGTTCCGCGCGCTGCGCCACCACAATTTCCGGCTCTGGTTCTTCGGTCAGGGATTTTCGCTCATCGGCACGTGGATGCAGACCATGGCCCAGCAGGTCCTGGTCTACCGGCTGACCGGCTCAGCGGCCGCGCTGGGCATCGTGACGGCCATCGGCCTGATCCCCCTCATCCCGCTCTCGCTCTGGGGCGGCTCGATTGCCGACCGGGTCTCCCGCCGGACCATCATTCTGTTCTCGCAGGTCGTGATGATGGTGCAGGCGTTCATCCTGGCTGCGCTCACCTGGCAGGGCATCGTGCAGATCTGGCATGTCTATGTGCTGGCGTTTGTCCTGGGCGCGGCCCAGGCCATCGACATGCCCGCGCGGCAGGCGTTCATCGTGGACATGGTCGCGGACCGCGAGGACCTGACCAACGCCATCGCGCTGAATTCGACCATCTTCAACGGCGCGCGGGCGCTGGGACCGGCGCTTGCGGGCACACTGGTGGCTGCACTGGGCGAGGGCCCGGCTTTCTTCATCAACGGCCTGAGCTTTGTGGCGGTCATCATCAGCCTAATGTTGATGCGCAGTCTGCCCCTGCGCGCAGCTACGCCACGACGCAACCTGGCCGGCCACATGGCCGAGGGCTTCCGCTATATCCTCACCCGGCAGACCATCGTCGTCCTGATCAGTCTCGTAGCAGTCAGCGCGTTCCTCTCCATGCCCTACAGCACGCTCCAGCCGGTGTTCGCCGGGGAGGTGCTGCACGATAGCGCGCAGCCTGTGATCCGATACCTGTGCGACGGGCCGGCACCGCGCTTCCGCTGTGCATCGCCCGCCGCGCTCCCGCTCGGCATTCTGTTGACCGCGGTAGGCGTCGGCGCGGTGATCGGCGCGCTGGCCGTCGCGTCGCTGCCCAACTCTGCGCGGCGGGGACCCTTCCTCACGCTGGGTAACCTGGGCTTCCCCGCGCTGCTGATTGCTTTCTCGCTATCGCGTTCGTTCGTCCTGTCAGTGCTCCTGCTCATGGCCGTGGGCGCCAGCTTTGTCTTCCAGAACTCGCTCGCCAACACGCTGTTGCAGCTTGCGGTACCGGACGAGGTGCGGGGCCGCGTGATGAGCGTCTACACCCTGGTCTTTCAGAGCATGATGCGGTTGGGCGGCTTGCAGGCCGGGCTGATGGCCGACCGATTTGGCGCGCCCCTTGCGGTATTCATCGGCGCGCTCATCTCGCTCGGCTACGGGCTGTACGTGGCGCTGCGCTATCCCCGGGTGAGGAACATGGCATGAGCGCACCTCGCTCTGTGTTCATTCCCGGCCTGGGCCGGTTGCCGGCTGACAGTGGGCTGATCCCCCGGCAGACGGGCGGCGGCGGGCAGTTCCGGGTGGGCGCGGGCGGCGTGGCCTCGATTCATGCCACGGGCGACGGAAAGGTGGAGTTCATCGCCTTTCACAGTGCGGGGGAGGGGCCGGATACAGGACACACGCTCGCCTACGTGGGGTCCAGCCTGAGCTATCCGGCCTTCTATCCGGTGCACGAGGTCCGGCTGGAACGGCCCGTGCAGGCCGTGCTGATGGACCTGGACGGCACGAGCGTCCACAGCGAAGGCTTCTGGACGTGGATCATCGAGCAGACAACCGCCAGCCTGCTCGGCAATCCCCGCTTCACCCTCGAACCGGCGGACCTGCCTTATGTCTCCGGCCACAGCGTGTCGGAGCACCTGCAGTACTGCGTGACGAAGTACTGCCCCGGCCGGACGGTCGAGCAGGCACGGGAGTTCTACTTCGAACACGCCCGCCGCGAGATGCGAGCCATTCTCGAGGGTCGGGGCCGGACCGATGCCTTTCAGCCGGCGCCTGGGCTGAAGGAATTCCTGCTGGCGCTCAAGGCCGCAGGGATCCGCATCGCGCTGGTGACCTCCGGGCTGCACGAGAAGGCGTATCCGGAGATTGTGGCCGCGTTCCGCACCCTGGGCCTGGGCGACCCGGCAGAGTTTTACGATGCGATCATCACCGCAGGGTATCCGCTGGGCCGAGGCGCGGCGGGCACGCTGGGCGAGCTGACCCCCAAGCCGCACCCCTGGCTCTACGCCGAGGCCGCGCGCGTCGGCCTGGGCATCCCCTTCGGCGAGCGCAACCGCGTGGTTGGCATCGAGGATTCGGGGGCCGGCGTCTGCGCCATCCGCCTGGCCGGGTTTCCCACGATCGGCCTGGCCGGCGGCAACATCGAGTCCAGCGGCACGCGCGGCCTGTGCAGCCACTTCTGCGCGGACCTGGCGGCCGTGTGGCGCGTGGTGATGGGCGGATGATAGCCACAATCGTTCTGGAATACAAGGGGCCGCTTCCGATATAGCGGCCCCTTATCTATAACCGAACCCACTATCCGTCGTCTATCATCTACCCCTTCAGCCCGGTCAACACAATGCCCTGGATGAAATACCGCTGCGTAAAGAAGAAAAGGATCACGATAGGCAGTGTGGCAATCGTGGAAGCAGCCATCATCAGCCCATACTCCGCACCGTGCAGGGTCTGGAACAGCCGCAGAGCCAGTGAGATGGGCATCTTCTCCGGCGTGTTGATGTAGATGAGCGGACCCAGGAAGTTGTTCCAGCTCCCGATGAACGAGAAAACGATCACCGAGGCCAGGGCCGGCTTTACCAGCGGCAGCATGATTTTCCAGTAGGTGGTGAAGAAACTGGCGCCATCGATCTTGGCGGCATCTTCCAGCTCGGTCGGGATCGTCAGGAAGAACTGGCGCAGGAGGAAGATGTAGAAGGCGCTGCCGAAAAAGGCCGGCACCCACAGCGGCTGCCAGGTGTCGATCCAGCCGAACTGCTTGAACAGAATGTACTGCGGGATGAGCGTGACCTGGTCGGGCAGCATCATGGTTGCCAGGATGCCGAGGAACGCAATATTGCGCCCGGGCCAGCGCAGCCGCGCGAACGCGTAGGCAGCCAGGGGGCAAGAGATCAGGATCCCGGCGATCACCAGGGCGGTGATAATGGCCGTGTTAACGATGAAGCGGAAGAACGGCAGAAACTCGAACATGCGCGGGTAGTTCTGCCAGTTGATCGGATCCGGGAACAGCACGGGCGGGATGACGAAAAGCTGCGTGTCCACCTTCAGCGATGTCGTGACCAGCCAGTAGAAGGGGAACCCGAAAACGATGCCCAATGCCACCAGGGCTACATAATGCAGCGCGCTGAGCACGCCCCGGGTGAGCCGGCCTCGCGAAAGCCGGGACGCGTGCGAGTGAGATGCCTGTTGGGTGACGGAGGAAGTAAAGGTGGGCATAGCTGATACCTCTCAGGACGTCTCGCTGACTTCGTAGTAGACCCACCGGTTCGCGAGGCGGAACTGAATGAGCGTCAAAATCATGATGACGATAAACAACACCCAAGCCAGGGCGGCAGCGTATCCCATGCGGAAGTAGACGAAGGCATTGTTGAAGAGATGGTAGACGTAGAACAGGGTCGAGT
>JAKPQT010000214.1 GCA_029555885.1 Chloroflexota bacterium
CCGAAGACCATCCACGGCTGGCGGCCCATCTCGGTGAGGATCCAGCCGGTCGTATTGGCGAGGTAGGGGAGCAGGATGGCGAACGGGAGCGCGGCCAGCAACAGCTGGGAGCCCGTGATGCGGTTGCGCAGCGCCTGGTACAGTGCCCAGGCTGCCAGGCCGAGCATCAGCACGCCCGCGCCGACCATGGCCCGGAACGACCAGTAAATCAGCACGACGAAGGGCACGTAATTGCCTGCGCCGTACTTCTGCTCATATTCCGCCTGGAGCTGGTTGATGCCCTGCACCTCACCATCGGCCCGGTTGAACGAGAGGATGCTTAACAGCGCCGGAATGCGGATGGCGAAGACATCGCGGCGGTTCTCCATGTCGCCGATGGTGAAGAGCGAGAGCGACGCGGGGTCTTCGGTGTCCCACAGGGCCTCGGCCGCGGCGACCTTCATCGGCTGAGCCTGAACCATGTGCTGCATCTGCGTGTGGCCGACGAGCATGACCATGAGTGCGCCGGCGACGGCTGCAATGGCGCCCACCTGGAACGAGCGGGCGAAGAAGGCCGGATCTTCGTTCTTGCGCACGAGCCGCCAGGCCGTGATGCCCAACATGAAGAACGCGGCGGTCGTCAGGCCGGAGAAGAAGACGTGCGGCCACTGCACCCAGACATGCGGGTTGGTCACGAGTGCGCCGAAGTCGACCATCTCGGCCCGGCCGTTGCGCAGTACGTAGCCGACCGGCTCCTGCATGAACGAGTTGGCGATCAGAATCCACAGGGCGGAGAGGTTGGCCGCGATGGCTGCCAGCCAGATGGCCGCAAGGTGCAGCTTCTTGGGCAGCTTATCCCAGCCGAAGATCCACATGCCGATGAAAGTGGACTCGATGAAGAAGGCCAACAGCGCCTCGATGGCCAGCGGCGCACCGAAGATGTCGCCGACGAAGCGGGAGTATTCCGACCAATTCATGCCGAACTGAAACTCCTGCACGATGCCGGTGACGACGCCCATCGCGAAGTTGATGACGAAGAGCTTGCCCCAGAACTTCGTCATGCGCTTCCAGGTGTCGTCGCCCGTGCGGACCCACAACGTCTGCATGATGGCAACGAGCAGGCCCAGCCCGAGCGTCAGGGGAACGAAGAAGAAGTGATAAATGGTGGTGATGGCAAATTGCCAGCGTGAGATGATTAGGGTATCCATGCACTCCTCTCCTGGGGGGATAGGCGCCACAGCCGGGGGGCGCGCCTGGGTCGTATCATAACACAGTATGATACTTTTTGCACAGACTGCTATTGCACTCGTGCAGTTGGAATGACCGGTACATCCTGCCTGCCCCTTTCTTGTGCTATACTTGCACGTGCCTCGCCAGCCCGTGGCCGACACGACTACGACAGGAGGCAACAGATGACGGTTTCATGGCACCGTGTGAGCGTCCGGTTGACAGGCAGCCTGCGCCAGGTTCGCACCGTGCGAACCTTACTCGTCTTGCTCGGCGTGACAGCGGTCATGCTCATTACGGCCGCGCCCGCAGCGGCCCAGGCCGACGCCGCCGCTGGCCCGACGGCCGACCCATGTCTGACGGGCGATCCTTACCGGCTGGCCGAGTTGACGCGCGTCCTTTCCAATGCTAACCCCTCTACCGGTCCGATCAAGATCGGCGACCATATCACGGCCCAGTACATCAACCACAGCAAGATGATCGACGCGGACCTGGACGAAGTCGAGCCGGGGGTTGTGACCGACCCGTCGCGCGAGCCGCGCGAGCCCGATCCGGATACGCTGCCATTGGACGGCAGCGCTATTCGCGTTTTCAACACGCGCACCCTGGCCGAGTTCCGGGTGAGCCTGTCGGACACGATGTTGCGAGACATTTACGATTGCCACGAGCGCACGAGCCGCACGTCGGCGGGCGGGCCGGCGGACCTGGACCTCATCGAGGGCGGTCGCTGGACGCTTCTGCCGCTCCTGCGCGGCGGCACGACCCGGCCTGGCGCGGCCGCGCAGGTGGCGGGACCGGCTGCGCCGGATGGGTGGAGCAACAACCATGACAGCCGCATCCTGCGCACCCAGACGACGCTCTGGCCGTGGCGCACCATCAGCCAGTCGGCCAGCGACCCCAACGGCGAGCAGTCGCGCTGCACGCTGACGCTGATCGGCCCGCGGCACATGGTAACAGCGGCCCACTGCGTCGTGGAGTTCGGGACAAGCAACTGGAAGACCCGCAAGCTGACCCCGGGCCGGAATGGAACCGGCAGCGGCAGCGAGCCTTATGGGACAACGCGCATGACGCCCAACCCGCCGCCCGGCACCGAGGCATGGTACTTCGTGCCCGATCCGTGGATGAATCCGAGCACAACGAACAAATGGCAGTGGGATATCGCGGTAGTCGTAGTGATCGACCGCATCGGCGAGAAGACCGGCTGGATGGGCTACGGCGCGTGGCCCGCGAGCGACCTGAACACGCGCACCCACCTCAATCGCGGCTATCCAAGCTGCAATGCCGACTATCCGGAGCGGCCGGCCAACTGCCAGATTGCGCGACTCTACGGGGACACGAAGTCCTGCAAGATTGGCGAGTACTACAACCAGGGCTCGAACGGCTGGAACCGCAGCATCAGCGTTTCATGCGACATCAGCCGCGGGCACAGCGGCAGCGCTATCTACCACTACCGCTACGACCCGAAGCTGGGCAAGACCGTGCCGGTCGTCGCTGCGGTCGTGAGCTGGCACGAATGCTTCACCTGCGACAAGGACGACGACTATCCCAACCACGCCCGCCGCATCACGCCGTGGGTGCGCGATGTCATCAGCTGGCTGCGGGAGGAGTTCCCCTGATATAAGGGCCTACCCCCGAAAACTCGTAGCATAGGGCCTCGTGCCCGCCAGGACGCCCACAAGGGGCTATGCTGCCCTTCTTTCGAACAGACAGACGCAGGGGTCGGCGAACGATAGTCAGCTCGAGGCCGCGCCCCTGCTCTTCATCTCAGCGGCTGCTCCCTGCAACGCGCAATCGCTTTGACTTCGCCCCACCTCTGTGATACCGTCATGCGCAACGCGCGACGCGCAGACAGGAGGCAGCATGAAGAAGGCAGTGATCCTCGGCAAGGAGTTAGCGGGGCTGGTCGACGTACCGACCCCGCACGCGAGCGAGGACTGGGCGCTCGTCAAGGTGCACGTGACCCCTATGTGCACCGAATACAAGGCATTCAGGTCAGGCGCCGAGGCGCACTACCTGGGACATGAAGCAGTGGGCGAGGTTGTGGAGATTGCCCAGCCGGGCCCTGTCAAGGTGGGTGACCGCGTCGTCGCGATGCCGCTCTGGCCGTGTGGCACGTGCGCGCTCTGTGTGGCAGGCGACTACATCTACTGCGAGCACCTGGTGGACTTCGCTGCGATGACCGGTTCGCGCGAGGGCAGTGCCACATACGCGCAGTATCTGCTCAAGCCCGCATGGCTGCTGCCGGTCATCCCGGACGATGTTACGTACGAGATGGCAGCTCTGGCGCTCTGTGCGCTGGGGCCGTCCTTCGGCGCTTTTGAGGCCATGAATCTGAATGCTTTCGATACGGTGTTGATCACGGGCGCGGGGCCGGTGGGGTTGGGCGCGGTGGTGAATGCGCGCTATCGGGGGACGCGAGTGATCGTGGCCGAATCCAATCCCTACCGGATCGAGCGGGCGCGGCTGCTGGGTGCAGAGACGGTGGTCGATCCCCGCAGCGACACCGCCGTGGCCCATGTGCGCGAGTTGACCGGCGGCCTCGGCGTGGACGCCGCGCTGGACTGTGCGGGCGTCGTGGCAGCACAAAGGCTGTGCATCGATGCGGCGCGGCGGCGGGGACGCGTTGCCTTTGTCGGTGAGTGCAGCGATGACCTGCCGATCAAGGTCAGCCCGGATATGATCCGCAAGGGCCTTACGATCATCGGTTCCTGGCATTACAACCTGAACCATTTCCCCAAGATCATGCAGGTGATTCGCTCATCACCAGTGGTCGCACATTTGGTCAGCCACGTGCTGCCGATGAGCGAGATTCAGCGGGCGTTCGAAATCTCCTCGTCGCAGCAGTGCGCCAAGATCCTGCTCAAACCGTGGGAATAGCCATTATTGACGCCGGTGTGCAACCTGACCTATAATCTCGTTATTGTTTGTTCCAGGTGATTGAGTTGTAAGGAGATTGTGCCATGAACCCTGTGCGCTCCAGCGGTCAGCCGCCCTTTGCGTTCGCCTTTCGTCCCGACCTGCACGCCCTTCCGTCCGCCGCGCTCGACCATGAGGTCAAGCTCCACGGCGGCTTTGCCGCGGACCCGCGCCCGGGCGCCGGCCATATCTTCTTCGGGATGCCTGGCTATGGCCTGCTGCGCATCAGCCCGGACCTGCGCGAGCAGCAGACCATCGAGCTGCCCGATGACCTGCGGCCGCTGAACTTCCACAGCACGAAGATCGGCATCTTCGACGGGCAGTGCCGGCTGTTCCTGCCCGCGGAGGGCGCGGGCATGGTGGCTGTCGTCAGCCTGGAGGGGCGGCTGGACTTCGTGCTGCCGCGGCCGGAGTTCGAGGCCTATGCTGATGCTTCCGCGCGTTATCACCCGACCGATGTCGCGCTGGTCGGCCATCACCTGTACGTGGCAGACGGCTACGGGTCGAACTACATCACGCGCGCGGATGTGCGCACGCGGCAGTGGACGGGCATCTTCGGCGGCAAGACCGAGGATCCTCGCGAGGACGGCAGGTTCGCCACCGCGCACGGCCTGAACCTGACCCCCGCGGGAGAGACGCTCGCCATCGCAGACCGACCCAGCGCGCGCATCCAGGTGCACGGGCTGGACGGCGCGTTCCACGCCTCGCATCACCTGCCGGCGGGTGCGTGGCCGTGCGGCATCAACTTCATCTCGTATCGGGGGCGCTCGCTGGCCGTCGTCGGCAGCCTGAACGATCCCGTGGAAGGCCGCCCCGCGCCGATCTACATCCTTGACGGAGAGACCTACGAGGTGCTGTCCACGATTCGCCCGAAGGAAGAGCTGGGCGTCGAGCTGGCGCAGCACCTGCACAACGTCATCTGGCACGTCCACGAAGACCGGCTGTACCTGGTGTGCCAGAGCTGGAACCCGGGGTACTACTTCGTTCTGGAAGCGGTGTAAGGGCGGGCGGAATAGAACGCTGATAACGCTGATGATCATGATCTATATGATGTAGTTTTAGATCACCAAAATCATGACCATCAGCGCCAATCAGCGTTCTATTGGGTCTTCGCGAGGCGCCCGTCAAGGCCCAGGTCGGGGGCGATGCCCTTCATCGCTTCGAGGACGATGCCGACGTGCTCCCAAAGGTCCACGCCCAGCTCTGCCGCGCCCTGCTCGATGTCCTGCCGGTTGACCGCGGCCGCAAAGAGCTTGTCCTTCCACTTCTTCTTGACCGAGCTGACCTCCACGTCGCGTAGATCCTTGCTCGGCCGCACGTAGCCGACCGCCATGATGAGGCCCGTCAGCTCATCTGACGCCCAGAGCGCGGACGCCAGCTTGCTCGTTCGCGGGATGCCGAGATAGGGCGCATGGCCCGCCACCGCCTCGATGAGCGGCTCCGGGTAGCCCCATTCGCGGAACATGCGCAGAGCGGTGCGCGGGTGACCGTTGACCGGATCATCCATGTCGGGATACCGCTCGAAGTCCAGGTCATGCAGCAGCGCGGTAGCGCCCCAGAACTCCTCATCTTCCCCGAAGCGCCGCGCATAGGCGCGCACCGCCGCCTCGACCGCCAGCACGTGCTTGCGCAGGCTGTCGCTCTGCATCCATTCGCAGACCGTCTGCCAGGCTTCATTTCTGCTCGGTAATGTCATGCTTTACAGTCTCCTTCACAGGCCGATATCGATGGGGTCCCCCAATACCGGCAAGGGCCGCCAGATTTTGACATCCCACCACGCGCGCAGCGTGGCAAAAGCATCACGCGCGCGGTAGTACGGATTGGACCAGTAAACGCGCGCATCGGCGGAGAAGCCGGTCGCGTCGACGCCCAGGTTGCCGCACGTGAAGAGCGCGCGCGGCAGGTGGAACCGCTGAGTTACCAGGACCGCCTCACTCACGCCGAAGATGGCGTGCGCGCGATAACAGGTATCATAGGTGCGCCGCCCCGCATAGTCGCGCACCACATCCTCCGCAGGTACGCCCGCAGCCACTGCATAATCGTACATGCGGCCCGGCTCGTTGTAGTCCACGAACCGGTTGTCGCCGCTCACCAGCAGCTTGCGCACCTTGCCTGCCCGGTACAGCGCGATGGCCGCGTCCATGCGGTCGCGCAGCATGGGCGACAGGCGGCCGTCGGGCCGGATGCCCGCGCCGAACACGATGGCGACCGGCCGGGGCGCGGTCGTCGCCAGGTCCATCTGCACCAGCCGCTCATACCGCCACTGCACCCACCCCCAGATGCCCAGGGCGATGATACCGCTGAACAGCAGCATGGCGATAGACATCACGAAGACTCGTTTCATGGTCGTCTCGGGCTGTCCGTCCCTTTCCTGCAGACACCATCCCGCAGCGTTCGAGGGCTATCTTACCACATTGTAGGCGAAGGGCTGCCTTTGCGCGCCGCGGCCGTCAACGAATGGCGCTGTGGCGGGCGCCAAGGCGCCATTCGTTGACGGCGGGCGGATTGGGCGGAATGGATGGGCAATAACGACAAGGACAGGCGGTGCGCGCTAGAATAGGATGACTCTGTGTTGGTACTGCAGCAAAGTTGCCAATCCGAGTCGGTATAGGAGGTCTGCATGAGCCCCAAAAAAGATACGCAGGAATCCGGCCAGGAGGGTGCGGGATTCACAGCCGAGGAACGCGCGGCGATGAAGGAACGCGCCAAGGAGCTGAAGGCAGAGGCGCGCGCGAACAAGGACCGGGCAGCGGGAGAGAGCGCCCTGCGCGAGAAGCTTGCGGAGATGCCGGAACCGGATCGCTCGATGGGCGAGCGGCTCCACGCGATTGTTATGGCCAGCGCGCCGTCTCTCGCGCCGAAGACCTGGTATGGTATGCCCGCGTATGCGCGGGACGGCAAGATTGTCTGCTTCTACCAGAGCGCGCAGAAGTTCGGCTCGCGCTACGCGACTTTCGGTTTTACTGACGAGGCGCACCTCGACGATGGTGCCATATGGCCGACATCCTTCGCGCTGCAGGAGCTGACCCCCGAAGCCGAGGCCAGGATTGCCGAACTGGTGAAGCAGGCCGCGGGCTGAGGATGGGACGGCAGGCCGTCCGGTGAAAGCCCCAGAATCCGGCAATGCAGAGGGCGAGGTACCCTACCTCGCCCTCTGCCGCTTCACGCGGCGCGATTTGCCCCCCCTCGAGTTCGAGAGTTATACTCGCCCGCGGGAGACTGAGATGGCTTTCGAACAGCGCCGCGACAACTACACCATTAGCACCGACAAGGCCCGCCTGGATGTGGACGTCATCCACGACTACCTCAGCCGCACGTCCTATTGGGCGCGGGGCCGCTCCCGCGAGATCGTGGAGCGCTCCATCGAGAACTCGCTCTGCTTCGGGGTATACGAGGGCAGCGAACAGGTGGGATTCGCCCGTGTGGTGACGGACAGCGTGACGTTCGGCTGGCTGTGTGATGTGTTCATCCTGCCCTCGCACCAGGGTCGCGGGCTCGGCAAGTGGCTGGTCGAGTGTCTCACTGCCCACCCTGACCTGCAAGGGCTGAAGAACTTCCTGCTGGCAACCCGTGATGCGCACGGCCTGTATGCCAGCCATGGCGGCTTCCGGCCGCTGGAGCAGCCCGAAAAATGGATGGTCAAACACCCCACGCCGCCTGCACCGCAGACGAACTCGTGAAGGCCTACTACGCTGCCTTCCTGCGCAGCCTGCCGCCCGATTCACCGCAGGCCGCCGCGCCGTGGGTGGCCGAAGCGTTCGGTGACTCGCCCGCGCTGGCCGATGAGCTGGCCGCGCTCGTCCTGGAGGGACGCAAGACCGCAACCTGCTCGGCGGTCTGCGAGTGGGAAGCCGAGGGTGACTGGCGGCCCACTGTCGGGCTGCTCACCATCGTGCTGGACGGCCGCGGCACGCCCCTCTGCATCATCGAGACGACCGAGGTCACCTACCGGCGGTTCGACGAGGTGGATGCGCAGTTCGCCTACGATGAGGGCGAGGATGACCGGTCGCTGTCGTCCTGGCGCACCGGCCACGAACGCTACTTCACCCGCGTGTTGCCCAAACTCGGCAAGACGTTCAGCCCCGATCTGCCGCTCATCTGCGAGCGGTTTCGCGTCATATACCGTTGATGTGACGGATGGCTCGGTGTGCTGTGGCTTGGCCACAGCCGAGACCGGCTATCGCCAACACGATGAAAGGGGTATCCATGACACTGCCAGGCCTCATGTACTTCAATGACGGCACGCCGGTTGAGTCGCCTGCGGATTGGCCGGTGCGACGCCGCGAGATATGGGATGCGGTCGTCCCGTTGGAGTACGGTGGACTGCCGCCCGCGCCTGTGCGCACGCGGACTGAGGTGCTGCACACGGCCACCGTGCGCCGGATGAACTCCGTGCGCTATGTCTCCTGCCGGGTCAACGTCGAGACCGGCGCGGTCCAGCCGTTCAGCTTCATGCTGTACCTGCACATCCCGCCGGGCGACGGCCCCTTCCCCGCCATCCTGACCGGCGACGCGTGCTGGCGCTACGTCTCGGATGAGGTCGTGGCGGAAGTGCTGCGCCGCGGCTTCGTGCTGGCCCAGTTCAACCGGGTCGAACTTGCGCCGGACGTGCCTGGCACCGACCGGTCGTCCGGCATCTACCCACTCTATCCGGATGCGCAGTTCGGCGCGCTGGCCGCGTGGGCCTGGGGATATCACCGCTGCGTCGACGCGCTCCTGGAGCACGAGGCAGTGGACGGGGCGCATATCGCGGTCGTCGGCCACTCACGCGGGGGCAAGACAAGCCTGCTGGCCGGCGCGACCGACGAGCGCATCGCCCTGACCTCGGCCAACGACTCCGGTGCGGGCGGCGCAGGCTGCTACCGGATGCAGGGGCCGAACAGCGAGACGCTGGGCGACCTCATCCGGCGGTTCCCATACTGGTTCGGCCCGGATCTCGGGGAGTATGTGGGTCGCGAGACGGAGCTGCCCTTCGACCAGCACTTCCTCAAGGCGTTGGCGGCCCCGCGGCTGCTGCTGACCACCGAGGCGTTCGACGACCTGTGGGCCAACCCGTCCGGCACGTGGCAGACGCACGCGGCCGTGCGCGAGGTGTATCGCCGGCTGGGCGTCGAGGAACGCGCCGGCATCTGGTTTCGGCCCGGCGGCCACGAACACGGCTTGGCGGACTGGCAGGCGCTGCTTGACTTCGCGGACTGGCACTGGCGGGGCGTTGCGCCGGCGCGACCCTTTGACCTGAACCCGTTCGCATAGGGGCGCAGGCACGCCACGGCTTCTACCACCACCCGTACCACAGCCAGTTCAGGGTTGGGGCTGGCACCTGATTTTCACCGCGAAGACGCGAAGAACGCCAGGAATGCGCTAAGATCGAGTGCCTGGCGTTTTTTGCGTCTTCGCGGTTAACCCATCACAGAGGGAAGGTCTCCAACAACAGCCACCCCGCTTCGACGAACTGGGAGAGGGTGCGTTGGGTGACGCCGTAGGAGACGAAATCCTCAGGCGCCATGCCCTCGGGCTCGTACGCGCGGACGAACTCGCGCAAGGTGCACAGCCGGTCGATGACTTCGGACGGCACGGGGCGGTCGATGCGCATCTCGCGCGGCACACCCGGCTGGAGGAGCTGGCCCTGGTTCTTCGGATGGACCGACATAATCAGGTCGCCGCCGGCCAGCTCCGTCATATGGTAGTTGCCGCGCAGCGCGGCCACCAGCAGCACCGCCTCATACCCTGCTTCCTGGTAAATGCCGTACGCGCGCTTGGTCACGGCCAGGCCCGCCTGCCGGATATCCTCCTCGCTGACCGCTGCACGGTTGTCCTGAGCCACCTCGCGCAGGTAGTCGTCCAGCCGGCCGATCATGATGACCGAGAAGCAGCGGCCCGGCTTGATGTCGGCGGCGCGGGCGCGCGCGGCCCCGCGGCGATGGCGCTCCGCCACCGCGATGGCTTGCGGCACCGTGAAACTCACCGTTGCGGTGACGGTAATGCCTTCGGCCACACACTCTTCCAGCACATCCAGGCCCGCCGCGGTCACGGGCAGCTTGACCGCGATGTTATCTGCCCACGTATGGTGGAAGCGCGCCATCTTCAGCATGGCGTCGCGATCACCGGCCCGGCCGGGGTTGACCTGGGCGCACGCATAGCCTTCCGCGCCGCGGGTCTGGCGGTGGATATGCGCCAGCTTGGCCGCCGCGTCGGCCACGACCGGCTGCATCAGGAGGTCCCCGCGTTCCTCCGCGCTGATGCCCGGGGGCAGCGGCGCGAGGCGAGCACGGAAATAGTCCGGTTTGGCGGCCCATGCGCGGGCGCTGAGCAGTGGGTTGGTGGTGACGCCCGACGCGCCGTGCAGCAGGCCGCGGTCCAGTTCGTCAGGGTCGCCGGAGTCGTGCCACCACGTCGTCGGCGTGGTGCGCACGAGCCATTGCAGATAGCTTTCTTCCCTCTCGTCAGACATGAATGACTCCTCCATCAGGCGCACAACGGGGCATAGAATCGGAGGATGCTCGCGCGCCGAAGCCGAACATCCTCTGCCTGGGGCCGCGGGGCAGCACGCAGTGATCGCGTGCGGGAAAACCTACCACCAAATCAGGTGCATGTCAAATGTGAATTTATGTTCACAATCTGTGCAATACATATATGATACTTATCTTTACATTTGCGCTGATATCCGGTACAATGCCGCCCGGTATGTTGATCCCAATGATAGATGGAGGTTCGACCATGAAGCGAACGAGATTTCGACCCGTACACATCCTGATCCTGGCAGCCGTGCTGCTGTCAATGGCCTGGCCGGTGGCAGCCGCACCGCGCGGCGACACTGTCACCGTGCAGATCCTGGCCCTGAATGATTTTCACGGCAACCTGGAGCCGCCTGCCGGTTCCTCGGGTCGCATCGGCTCGATCAATGCCGGCGGTGTCGAGTACCTCGCCACGCACATTGCCAATCTGCGGGCGCAGAATCCCAATACCGTCGTCGTATCTGCGGGCGACCTGATCGGTGCAAGCCCGCTGATTTCCGCGCTCTTCCACGACGAGCCGACCATCGAGGCCTTCAACCTGATCGGTCTGGACTACAACGCGGTCGGCAACCACGAGTTCGACGAGGGTGCTGCTGAGCTGCTGCGCATGCAGAACGGCGGCTGCCACCCGACCGATGGCTGTCTGGATGGCGATGGGTTTGCCGGTGCAGACTTCCAGTTCCTCGCCGCTAACGTTGTGAATACGAGCACCGGCAAGACCATCTTCCCGCCGTATGCCGTCGAGAACTTCCGCGGCACCAAGGTCGCCTTCATCGGCATGACGCTGGAAGGCACGCCGACCATCGTCACGCCCTCCGGCGTGGCCGGGCTGACGTTCCTCGATGAGGCTGACGCCGCGAACGCGCTGGTGAAAGAGCTCAAGCGCCGTCAGGTCGAGACTATCGTGGTCCTGCTCCACGAGGGTGGAGTGCAGGCGGGCGGCGACTACAACTCCTGCGTCGGCATCTCCGGCCCGATCGTTGACATCGTCAACCGGCTGGACGACTCGGTGGATGCCGTCATCAGCGGCCACACCCACAATGCATACAACTGCGTCATCGACGGCAAGCTGGTGACGAGCGCGGCGTCCTTCGGCCGCCTGGTGACGAAGGTCGACCTGACCATCGACCGGAAGTCGGGCGATGTAGTCGAGATGCAGGCCGACAACAAGATCGTGACCCGCGATGTCCCGAAAGCTGCGCTGCTGACCGCGCTGGTGGAGCGCTACGGCACGTTGGCCGCGCCGTTCGCGAACCGCATCATTGGCACCATCACTGCTGACATCCTGCGGGCTGCCAATGCCGCGGGTGAATCGGCTCTGGGCGATGTGATTGCGGACTCGCAGCTTGACGCAACGGATGACCCTGGCTTCGGCGATGCGGTTATCGCGTTCATGAATCCGGGCGGCATCCGCGCTGACCTGGCCTACAACAACAGCAGCGCAGGCGAAGCGCCCGGTGAGATCACATACAACGAAATCTTCACCGTGCAGCCGTTCGGCAACAGCCTCGTCACCATGAGCCTGACCGGCACGCAGATCGACACGCTGCTGGAGCAGCAGTTCGATAACCCCGCACCCGGCCAGAGCCGCATCCTGCAGGTGTCGAACGGCTTTACCTACACCTGGAGCCAGAGCGCGCCCACCGGTAACAAGGTCAGCAATCTCATGCTGAACGGCGTGGCGATCGATCCGGCTGCGACTTACCGCGTGACGGTCAACAGCTTCCTGGCCGACGGCGGCGATAACTTCGTCGTCCTCAAGGAAGGCACCAACCGCCTGGGCGGCGCGCTGGACCTCGACGCCCTGGAAGCTTACTTTGTGGCGAACAGCCCGGTCGCCCCGGGCCCGCAGAACCGCATTACCGTCGTGCCGTAGTGCGGTCGTAACCACCGGTTGTGTAACCGCCGGTTGCATAACTGGTTAACGCAAAAGGGGGCAGCCTACTCGCTGTCCCCTTTTTGATACCCCCGGTTGGATTCGAACCAACGACCTAGGCGTTAGGAGTGCCTCGCTCTATCCACCTGAGCTACGGGGGCATGGCCCGATCATACCACAAAGCGAACGCACCGGGCAATTTCACCCGCTGGTTATACCGTCACGCCTTCTTCGCCCCTGGAACGGGCGTCTTGAGATAGCGCCGGAGCAATACGACCCCAACGCCTATCAGCCCGCCGATCACCAGGCTCCAGAAGACGCCGGACGCAAACGCGAAGCCGTTGACCCAGGAGAAGCTGCGCTGCCAGCGCCAGATGGAACCGTCTGCCAGGATGATGATCCGGGCATAGATGCGGGCTTCCTGGCACCGGGCGAAGTCGAGCGCGTGAACCACTTCGCCGGGCGGCGCAGGCAGCGTGGGCAGGTCCGGCGCGCATGTCTGCCAGCGAGGGGGGATTGCGGTCGCAGGCAGCCGCGCCTCATCGACCGGCGCGCACGTATCGCGCCAGGTCGTGCCGCTGCAGAAGTAGTAGGTCCCCTGGTCGGTCCGTACGTAGGGCTGGAGCAGCCGCGACACCGCAACGGTCTCCACGGCTTTCGCGTCCGTCGGGGAGACGATGCGCACCCAACGGTTGTCGCGCTCCAGGTAGGCCCGCAGGCCCAGCGCGCTCAGCACTGCCACGACCAGCGTAATCGCCGCGATCAGGATGAACTCTTCTCTGCTGAATCGTGTGCGTTTCATCGGCTGACCTCTCGGTGAGCGCAGAATCGGGGCTGCTCGCACATCGGCAGGCACTGAGATTATAGCACGATTCGTGGCGTGCGGATCACTCCGCGAAGAGGGCTATTCTGCCATGATACCATGTTTGACCAGCCATGCCCGGAGCTGCTGGCGGTTGGCTTCGGTCAACATGCTCCCCCGATCGATGCCCCGCGGGCTGGCACCCGGCGCCAGCGGCGCAGGTGGCTCGAACGGTTCGAAGCGTTCCTCCTCGGTGATTACTACCGTCGGTACGCTCTCGAAGCCGACCCATGACTTGACCCGCGCCGCAGCCTCACGGTCTTCCTTGATATTGATGAAGGTGGCCGGCACGTTCCATTCCTTCAGCGCGCGCTGCGTATCCGAGCTGCTGGAGCACCACGGCGACATGTAGACGACGACACGCTTGGACATGATTCTCTCTCCTCCTGGATGGCAATGAATCTCCGTCGGAAATCGCTTTGGATTCTTGGGGGCCTTGTGTATAATGCAGCATGAATATGATGCAGACAATAAGTGACAGGTTACACAGGTTCAGACTCGAAAGGAGCGACAGAATGAGCTTTCGCGCAGCGCGAATCTTCCGGCTTGCCTCGACGCTGTTCCTGGCAGCCCTGCTCGTAGCGGCAGTTGTGCCGCCGGCGAGCGCCCAAGGGACCACCCCGCCAGTACCTTGCAGCTACAATTATACTGTACGTCCGGGCGATACGTGGAATACCGTTTCCGCGGCTACGGGCGTCGCGGTCAGGCTGCTGCGGCAGGCCAATCCCAGTCTGATTCGCTCGAACGGCTGGCTGTACCTCGGCGACACGGTGTGCGTGCCGGCTGAGGCGGCCGCCGGCGAAGGCCGCTGGTATACGGTCGTCGCCGGTGATACCTGGAACACGGTGTCCCGCGCCACCGGCGTCTCCGTGCGCACGCTGTGGAACGCCAACCCGGGCCTGGTGAACCCCCAACTCTGGCTGTATATCGGCCAGCGGGTGTGGATCCCGGCCCTGCCGGCCAGCGGGCAAGCCCCTGCTGCCGCCGCGCCTGAACCCACCGCTGCACCCGTTGAGCCGACCGTCGCGCCTACCGCGGCGCCGACGACCACCGCGCCGGTTGAGGCCACGCCGACCGCGACCGCAACGCTTGAGCCGACTGCGACGGCCACGCCTGAACCAACCGCAACGGCCACCCTTGAGCCTACGGCTACAGCCACGGCAGAACCGACCGCCGCCGCACCGGAAGCGACCGCCACTGAGACGCCTGCGGCTGCGGAGCCAACGGCTGAGGCGCCGGCTGAGGCAGGCGCGTGCCCGGCGGATGTGGACGCCTACCCTGATGCTGTCCTGGCCTACCTGAACACGGCCGGCAACACAGTGGAAGGCCTGCAGACCTGG
>JAKPQT010000228.1 GCA_029555885.1 Chloroflexota bacterium
CGATGCCGCCCATCTTCTGCGCCTCGGCGATGATGTGCTGGCAGATGGTCGTCTTACCCGAGGATTCGGGCCCATAGATCTCGGTGATGCGACCGCGTGGCACGCCACCGATCCCAAGCGCCAGATCCAGCGAAAGCGAACCGGTGGGAATGGCGGCGACCTTCAAGCGCTCTGCCTCACCCAACTTCATGACAGTGCCTTCACCGAAGCGCTTCTTCAAACTTGCGAGTGTCGTATCAAGTGCCTTAATCTTGCCGGCTTCGGCCATGAGAAAGTACCTCGTTTCTGAACAGATAGGGATGCGCCAATTGACTACAAAGCTAGGTTCGAGTGTATCGCAGAAAACGGAATATGGCAAATTCGCGACACCGAAAACGAACATTTGTTTGAGTGTTGCCGCCTTTAGCGCGACCAGCTTACCGCCCGCTCCGCAGCATAGTCGTAGCGCAGCGCGATGCCGCCCAGCACGGCCGGGGCCAGCAGAACCTGGTTGGAGCCATCCGCGTTCATCCGGTAGAGCCGCCACGCACCGTCGCGGTTGCTCAGGAACGCCAGGTACCGGCCATCCGGCGACCACGCGGGCGCGACGTTGTCGGCAGCCACTGACGTCGCTCTGGCTGGCGCAGTGAGCCGCGCCAGCCGGTTGCCGCCCGCATCGAGGAGGAAGATATCCGTGTTATCGTGCAGCCGCACCTGGACGGCGATGCGTGAGCCGTCCGGCGACCAGGCCGGGCTGTTGATGCTGGCGTCGCTCACGAGGAGCCGGGTTGCGCCGTTGGGGGCCGTGATTTGCAGCCCGCCGCCCCCGCGATAGAGCACCTCCGTGCGCTGCGGATGCCAGGCCGGCGACTGCGCATCGTTCAGCGCGGGCAGGTCCAGACGGTTTTCGCCCTGCGCGCCAACCTGCACCAGGCCGGTCTCCGAGACCTGCGTTACCGGGAAGTCACCGATACAGTACTGGCCGAAGGGGGTACGCACGCACTCCTGCCCGCCGAACTGGCGGCGCAGCGCCTCGTCAGTCAGACAGCCAAACGGAGACTGGCGGCACGTCACATCGCGGCTTACCTGCGCAAAAACGAGTGTAGCGCCGTTCGCCTGCCATGCCGGAGTGCGGGGCCGGTCAGCGCTGGCGACGCGGCGCTCTGCGCCGGTTGCCAGGTCGATCACAAAGACGCCGTGGGGCGCATCCCAGCGCGCGAAGGCGAGCTGCGTGCCGTCGGGCGAGAGCGCGGGGTCCAGGCCGTAAGTGACGCGGCGCAAGTTCGCGCCGCCTGCGTCCATCACGTAGATATCTCCGCCCGGCGCGGTCTGGAAGGCAATCTTGCCCGTCAGCGCCGGCTGCACAGCCGTGGGCCGCGGGGCCGCGGGCGATGGCCGCGCAGCGGCAACCTGTGTGGGCGCGGCGGTGGCCTGGGCCGGCGGCTGCGCGCTGCCAGTGGCATCTGTCACCGCGACGGTCGCCGACTCACCGAACACCTGCACGTCGCCCGCAGCAACCCAGGCCCGCGCGCCCGCATCGCCGTAGCTGACCCACAGCCAGCGGCCATCCGCCGTGCGCCCCTCCACCCACAACACCGTTGAACCGGCAGGCTGGGCCAGCACGGCTGCATTGGCTGCGGGGCCGGCCCGCAGGACGATGCTGGCGCGGCGGCCAACTGCCATCAGCCGCGCCGCAGACGCGGGCGGAGCCGCAGTAGGCGCTGCCTCTGCGACTGGTTGCTGCGTGGGAGTGGCCGACGCCGATATCACCGGCTGCGCGGCGGGTGACGCGGTGGCCGTCGGGGCAACCACACCCTCCGTAACGGTTGCGCGCGCCAACAGCAGCGGGGTAGGCGTCGGCGGCGCAGGCGTGGGCAGCAGGCCCTGGCACGCGACCGTCGTCAGGAGGATAAGGAGCAGGGAGAGAAGCGACGACCTCACCCCCCGACCCCCTCTCCTGAAGACAGAAACCCGCGTCTTCAGGAGAGGGAGGGGCGGCATCTCTGCGCCATCGCCCCCTCTCCTGCCGCGGCAAGAGAGGGGGCCGGGGGGTGAGGTCCTGCTCAATTGCGCGTCCCGTTCTGGTCGAAGCTGAAGCTGCACAACACCGAGCCGTCCATCCTGTAGATGAAGATTTCGGTCCGTGCGCTGAAGGTGATAGGCGTCGCCTGCCGGTCGAACGTGCCCGCCGTAACCCGGTCGCACCCATACGGACACGAGAACGAGACTTCCGACGCCTTGACTGCAAAGGCGCCCGTATTGACGTTGAACAGACCGGTGGCAGTGCCGGCCGGGAAGGTCATGGAGAGGTCAGCATTGCTCTGCGTCACCTGCACGTCGACGGGACCGGGCAGCACCGGCGTGAGGGAACAGTTGTTGACCAGGCCCGTCGAAATCGTGTTGTAAACGCCGGTCACGTTGGGCCAGGGCCGCTGCACCAGGGGCAGGAAGACGACGTGGTTATCGGCGATTCCCGCGGCTGGCTGTGCCGCCGCGCTCGGTTGCACGGGGAGGACGCTGACCGCCGCGCCGAGCAGCACCAGCGCCAATCCACAGGCCAGCGCCAGACGTACAGGATGAAGACGAAGATGCGACATCAGTACCTCCGAAGCATGGGTTAGCGGCTCCAGCTCACGACGCGCTCAGCCGCGTAGTCATAGTTGAAGGTCAGCCCGGCCAGAGCCTGCGGCTGGAAGGGCGCCTGAGCTGAGCCGTCGAGGTTGGTCCGGTACAACCGCCAGGGGCCTTCGCGGTCCGTGAGGAACAGCAGCTCATTTCCATCGGGCGACCAGGCCGGCGCAACATTGTTGGGCGCGCGGGGCGAGAGCGGCGCGGGTTCGGTGACGCGCGCAAGCGTGTTGCCGTTGGCATCCAGCACAAAGACCTCCCAATGGTCATGGACGCGCGCCTGGGCCGCAATCCGGCTGCCGTCCGGCGACCAGACGGGGCTGGCGAGGGCAGGATTGTCCACCAGGGGACGGGTTTGGCCGTCCAGCGACATGACCTGCAGGCCGCTGCTGCCTTTATACACAATCTCGTTGCGGTACGGGTGCCAGGCGGGGCTTTGCGCGCCGGCCTGCGCTGCCAGGTCGGTCCACGCGCCATCTACCGTGCTCACTGCCGCCAGCGTCACCTCGTTGCGCAGGACCATCGCGAAGTCGCTGATGCAGTAGCGGCCATAAGGGGTCTCGATGCAGTCCTTGCCTTCGAAGAACTCGCGAATCACGCTTTCGCGGAAGCAGCCGATGGGCGTGTCCAGGCACAATACCTGCCCGCTGACCCGGCTGAAAGCGATGTGTCCGCCATCGGGGCTCCAGGTCGGCCCGCGCAGCCCATCGCCCTGGGTCACGCGCTGCTCCTGGCCGGTAACGAGGTCCAGGATGTAGAGCCCGTCCGGCGGGCCCCAGCGCGTAAAGGCGATGCGCCGGCCGTCGGGCGCAAAGACCGGGTCGATGCCGTTCGTCAACCGCTGCAAGCCGCTGCCGTCTGCATTCATCAGGTAGATTTCGCCGACTGTGGGTTGGATGAGCAGGCGGCCCGCTGCGGGCGCGGGGGCCGGCGTAGGCGAGCTCAGCCGCGCAGTTGCAGCCGGCGCGGCCCTGGTGGCGGTCGGGACAGGGCTGGCCGTCGCGGTCGGCATGACGGCCGGCTTATCTGCGATTAGCGGGGCGCGCGTAGGGGAGGGTGCCGAAGTAGCAATGTCCCGGCTGCGCAGTACCGATGGCAGCGCCAGCGGATCGCCGCGCAACTGCAAGTCGCTCGTCGCTGCCCAGCCATGCCGCCCGGCCTCGTCGTAAGACACCCACAGCCAGCCGCCATCGGACGTGCGCCCCTCGGCCCAGAGCACCCGCGCGCCGGTCACCTGCGCAACCACCCGCGCATCGGCCGCGGGCGCGCTGCGCAGTACGACCACGTCGCCTGCGCCGGTTGCCTCCAGTCCGTCCGGCGAGCTCCGCCGCGCGGGGCGCAATGCCACGGCAGCCAGCGTGGCCGTCTGGTCGCCCGGCAGCCGCGTCGGTGAGGCCGCGAGGGTCGGGGTGCTGGCCGCCGCCAGCGCGCCGGAGGACGCGCCAGGCTGGCGCGCGGCCAAACCACCGCAGCCTGAGGCTGTCAGCGCGACCAGGGTCAACACGAGCAGGACCGGCGCAGCCCACCGGCCACGCCCGGTCGCGGTCAACATGCTATTCGTAGCGCAAAGCCTCGATTGGGTTGAGCCGGGAGGCCCGGGTCGCGGGATAGATGCCGAAGAACAGGCCCACCGCAGCCGAGAAGCCGGTCGCCAGCAGGATCGACTGCGGCGTAACAACGGCATTGAGATCATCCTGAAGCTGGGAGATGCCGAAAGCGCCCGCCGCGCCCAGCGCGATCCCCAGCAGACCGCCGATGATCGCCAGCACCACCGATTCAATCAGGAATTGCGCCAGGATATGCCGCCGTTTGGCGCCGACAGCCTTGCGCAGGCCGATTTCGCGGGTGCGTTCCGTCACCGACACCAGCATGATGTTCATGATGCCGATGCCGCCGACGAGCAGGCTGATGCCCGCAATCGCACCCAGGAAGATGGTCAGGACGCCGGTAATCTGCCCAAAAATCGAGAGCAGGTCCTGTTGGTTGATGACCGTGAAATCGTCCTCATCCTGGAAGCGGATGCCGTGACGCTGGCGCAGCAGCTCGCTGATTTCCTGTGCTGCGGCCTCCATGCGATCCTCGCTCACCACCTGCACATACACCACCGACAGCATGGCCTCGCCCTGCCGGTTGTGGAAGCGCGGGAACAGCCGCTCATGCGCGGTCGAAAGCGGCACCAGGACCGTCTCATCCTGGTTCCCGCCCGGCCCGCCCGTGCCCCCCTTCTCCTGCAGCACGCCGATGACCTTGAACGGGATGTTGTTGATCTTGATGGTCGCGCCGATCGGATAGGCGCCGGATTCATCGAAGAAACGCTCTGCGATCCGGCTGCCGAGGACGGCCACGCGCGCCTGCGTGCTCACATCGGTCGCGTCGATGAAATTCCCATAAGCGACCGGGAAGTTGCGCACCCACTCATAGGAGGGGGTGATGCCTGAGACGGACAGGCGCAGCGTCGCCTTGCCGTAGCTCACATCCGCTGAAGCCATCACCTCCGGGGCCACGCCCACGGCATCCGGCACGTTGAAAGGGTCGGCGATGGCCTCGGCATCCTTCAGCGACAGGGTCAGCCCTGAGGAGCTCCGGCCCATCCTGGCCTGATCCAGGTTGCCAGGGACGACGAACAGCAGGTTCGTGCCGATGCTCTGCAACTGCTCCGCGACGAGCGCCTGCACCCCCTGGCCGACGGAAAGCAGAGTGATGACAGCCCCGACGCCAATGATGATGCCCAGCATTGTGAGCGTGGAACGCAGCTTGTTCACGGACAGCGCGCGCAGCGCCAGACGGATTTGTTCAACGATGCCCATGCGCTAACACCCCCGCGGCCGGCCCAGGCGCGACGCATAGGCCGAATCGCCGGCCACACGTGGTTCCGTCACCTGGGTGTCGCTGTCGATCAACCCGTCGTATAGCCGGATGATGCGGCGGGTGTGTTCAGCAATGTCCGGCTCGTGCGTGACCAGGATCACCGTGATGCCCTGCTCGATGTTCAGCCGCTGAAAGATGCCCATGACCTCAGCCCCGGCCTTGGAATCCAGGTTGCCGGTCGGCTCGTCGGCCATGATGATGCTGGGCCGGTTGACCAGGGCGCGGGCGATGGCGACACGCTGCTGCTGGCCGCCGGACAACTCGTGAGGCCGGTGATGCAGCCGGTTGCCCAGGCCCACCAGGTCCAGCGCGGCGCGGGCGCGGCTGTGCCGCTCGGCTGCCCGTGAGCCCGAGTAGATGAGCGGCAGCTCGACGTTGGCCAGCGCGTCCGTACGCGCCAGCAGGTTGAAACTCTGGAACACGAAGCCGATCCGCCGGTTGCGGATGTCGGCCAACTGGTCATCGTTGAGCCGCGAAACATCCTCGCCAGCCAACCGGTACCGCCCCGCCGTGGGCTGGTCCAGGCAGCCGATGATGTTCATCAGCGTCGACTTGCCCGAACCGGACGGCCCCATGATCGCGACCATCTCCCCCTGGCAGATGGTCAGCGAGACGCCGCGCAGCGCGTGCACCTGCACGTCGCCCATCTGGTAGACCTTGGTGAGGTCCTGAATCTCGATGACGGGGCCGCCGGCCGGGCTGATGGCCATAGCGGGGCCGGCCTGGGCCACTGGTTGCGCAAGCATCGTCGCGTCCATGTTAGAACCCACCGAAGGTCTGTTGCAGGCGCTCCAACGTGGAGATGGTGCGGATGGCGAGTTCATCGCCCTCGTCCAACCCTTCGCGCACCTCGACCCGCGCATCATCGCGCAGGCCGAGGCTGACTTCCACCCTCTGTGGTTGGCCGGCGACCAACCGCTCGACGAAGGTCCGTCCCGACTCGCGTTCGATCTGCACCGCACGATTAGGGATGAGCAGGACGTTCTCCCGCGTGCTGGCGACAATGGTTGCGGTCGCGCTCATGCCCACGCGCAGCGGCGCGTCAGGGTTGGCGATATCGATGCGCACGCTGTAACTCACCCCGCCGGTCGCCAGCGTGTTCGAAGAGGGCGCGACACGAGATACTTGCCCCGTCAACGACTGATCGGGCAGTGCATCGATCTCGATCGCCACCTCCTGGCCCGGCGCAATCGCGGCCACGTCGATTTCGTCCACTTGCACATCCAGATGGAACCGGCTCGTGTCCGCAATCTGGAACGCGGGTGTCCCCGGCTGGGCCAGGGTGCCCGCCACCACGTTGACCACGGTCACAACGCTGTCCCACGGGGCCGTCAGCACCGCGTTGTCGAGCCGCCGCCGGGCCTGCTCCAGGGCCAACTCAGCCTGGTCCACGCCGGCCTGAGCGATATCGAGCTGGGCCTGCGAAGGGCCCTGCGTCAGCCGGTCCAGGCTGGCCTGCGCCTGCGCAATCTGTGCCTGGGCCTGCGCAAGCTGGGCCGGGGTCGACCCCTTGGTCGTGACCCGATACTGCGCCTCGGCGGCCTCGTAGTTGATGGTCGCCTGCTGAAGCTGCAACGACTGGGGTAACATGCCCACATCGGGCCGATCCTTGACCTTATCGTAAGCCTGTTGTGCCTGGTCGAGCTGCACGCGCGCCTGCTCGACTTGCGCGCGGGCCGCCGCAAACTGATCCTGATCCACGCCCTTGAGCAACTGCTGGTAGGCCTGCTGGGCGCTCGCCAGCGCGGCCTGCGCCGCGGCCAGGTCGCTGTCGGTCGGCCCATCCTGCAACTGAGCGAGCTGCGCCTGAGCCTGCCGCACCCCGATTTCCGCCTGCCGGATCGCCAGGTCGAGGTCCATGGTGTCCAAGCGCGCCAGCACCTGGCCCGCGGTCACAGCCTGGCCGACCGTGACTGCAACTTCGTCGATGGTGCCTGCCGACTGAAAAGCCAGCGTCGCTTCCCGTTCAGCCAGGATCGCGCCCGTTGCGCTGACCGTGGCTGCGATATCGCCGCGTGTGACTGTGACCACACTCCAGGCCGGGCCTTCCGCGGCCTGGGCCTGGTTGAACTGCTGGTAAAGAAACCAGCCGCCGGCCCCCAGCACTGCCAGGACCAGAACGGCCACCACAAACTTCCTCATGGATGCTCCCTGAAAACACTCGTAGAGACTTTGCACAATCTTTTTATATCATCGCATACCGGACGGGCCTGCTCCGCAAGCAAGATTCCACTATCGTATCATACCACAAAATCTGCCGGCAGCAGATATCCGGCAGGATATGGCGCAAGGCGCAATCATCTTGTCAAGAGTTGCACAAGAATGGAACGTGTGCTAGAATGCATCCGAACATTCACAAAAGAAACACGAAGCAACTACAGGTAGCGTGCGACTCAATGGCAGGCATGGGCCACAGTGGCGCGCACATGGACAGATGAACACGGAGGAGAAATGGCAAAACGAACGATCCCGGATATTGTGGTGGGCCGGCTGCCGGTGTACTTACGCGCGCTCAGCTTCCTGATTGCCGAAGGCCGGCAGATTACCTCGTCGCAGGAGTTGGGTGACCGCCTCGGCATCTCGTCGGCGCAGATCCGCAAGGACCTGTCGCACTTCGGTGAGTTCGGCAAGCAGGGCACCGGCTACGATATCAACTTCCTGTATGACCAGTTGCGGCAGATTCTCAAGGTCAACCGGATGTGGGATGTCGTGCTGATCGGCGCAGGCAACCTGGGCAAGGCTATTGCGGACTACAACGGCTTCAAGGGCAAGGGCTTTATCATTCGCGCGATCTTCGATAACGACCCGGACAAAATCGGCAAGCCGATGGGGATCGATCACATCAAGGTACAGCCCGTCAGCGAGCTGGCCGGGGTGATTCGCGAGCACAGCATTACCGTGGGCATCATCGCAACGCCGGCTGAAGAAGCGCAGGCCGTGGCGCGCACCATGATCGAAGCCGGCATCAAGTCCATCCTGAACTATGCGCCGATTACGCTCACCGTGCCATCCAACGTGCGTGTGCAGTACATCGACCCGGTGGTGGGCTTGCAGCGGATGACCTATTACCTTTAGGCAGCGATTCCAGGGCTTCCCGGCAGTGCCGCGCGCTCAGAGTTCCGGCGTGCCCTGCAGGCGTACGCCTGCAGGGCGTTTCGCGCCACCAGGGGCCGCGGCAAGCGACATGACCGGAATCATACCCACGCGCAGGTGCAAGTGCTAGAATGTCTCTATACCTGATATGTCAGCGGGTGTGCCGCTGGCGTGGCAGGAGTGCCCGGCGGAGCGGCTCATGGGCCCGTCCGCCAGTCACAGCAGGACAGAGGAGGCCCGGCCATGCAGGCCAAGCGCGTGGTGAGAGACATCATGAGCCCCAACCCGGTGACAGTGACACCGCGGAATGCCATCCGCACAGCCGTCAATCTGATGCGCGAAGGCGGCTACCGGCGGCTGCCCGTGGTTGACCGTGGCCGGCTGGTGGGCATCATCACCGATCGTGACCTGCGCCGGGCTGCAAATTCGCCGTTTGTCGTGCGCGAACAGTGGTATGATAACTTCATCCTCGATCATATCGAGGTGGGTTCCTGCATGACCCCGAATCCTTTAACTATCGAGCCGCATGCAACGATCGCCGAGGCGGCGCGCCAGATGCGCAACCATAAGATCGGCGGTCTGCCAGTCGTTGCTGACGGCCAACTGGTGGGCATTATCACGGAGACAGACCTGCTCGACTTCCTGATCGAGCTGCTGTCCACAGAGAACGTGGCGGCCTGAGCGGGTCACTTGAATGGGCGCGCAGGCGCCGCAGCCGTGCCAAAGCCCTTCCGCACAACAGGCACCTGCGCAATCCGCAGGTGTCCTTTTAATCTGACAAGGGTTTATCTATGTTCAGTCGCGCTGATCTGATCTTCCTGCACGCGCCGAGCGTGTATGACTTCCGCAAGCATTCGATCCTGTACGGCCCGGTCAGTGACCTGGTGCCGTCCACGCCCGTGTTCGAGATGTACCCGATCGGCTTCACGACGATGGCCGAATATCTCGAACGGCACGGGCTGCGCGTCCGCATCGTCAACCTGGCTGTGCGGATGTTGAATGATGAGCAGTTCGATCCCGAAACGCTCATCAAACCGCTGAACCCGACCGCGTTCGGCATCGACCTCCACTGGCTGCCCCACGCGCACGGCGCCCTGGCGGTGGCCGAGATGACCAAACGGCACCATCCCGACACGCCCATCATCTTCGGCGGCTTCTCCTCGACCTACTTCCACGAGGAGCTCATCCGCTATCCCTATGTCGATTACGTCATCCGGGGCGACTCCGCAGAGGAACCGCTGCGTCAACTGATGGCCTATCTGACCGGGCTGCGCGCGGGCGGCGACCGGAAAATTCCCCAATCGCTGCACGACATCCCCAACCTGACCTGGAAAAGCCCCGCCGGCGAGGTCCACGTCAACCCGCATACCTACCGGCCTGACAATCTCGATCACGTCATGCTGGACTATCGCTACGTCGTGCGGGCCGCGGTGCGTGACCTGGGCATGGGCAACTACGTCCCATTCAAGGACTGGGCGGACTACCCGATCCTGGCCGCGCTGAGCTGTCGCGGCTGCACCCAGAGCTGCGTGATTTGCGGCGGCTCGGCTGCCTCGTTCAAGCTCATGCATGGGCGCACCAGGCCCGCCTTCCGTGACCCGGAGCGGCTGGCAGAAGATGTGCGGCGCTCGGCCAAGATGAGCCGCGGCCCGGTGTTCGTGCTGGGCGACCTGCGCCAGGCAGGCCGCGATGCGCAGGGCCGCCACTACGCTGACCGCTTCCTCAACGCGATTCGCGGCTTCGACGGCCCTGTCATCCTTGAGCTGTTCTCGCCCGCGTCGCGCGAGTTCCTGCAGCAGGTGGCCGACGCGCTGCCCAACTTCACGCTCGAAGTCTCGCTGGAAAGCCATGACCCGGTCGTGCGCCGCGCGTTCGGCAAGAACTATGACAACACCCCCATGGAGCGCACCATTGCGGATGCGTTGGACGTGGGCGCCAAGCGGCTCGATGTCTTCTTCATGGCCGGCCTGCCGCAGCAGACCGCGGCATCCGTCCTGGGCACCATCGCCTACTGCGAGGACCTGCTGGCACGCTTCGGCAAGGATGGCCGGCTCGCGCCGTTCATCTCACCGCTTGCGCCCTTCCTGGATCCCGGCAGCCGCGGCTATGAGAACCCGGACGAACACGGCTATCACCTTTTCGCGCACACCCTGGAAGAACATCGCCGCCTGCTCGTCCAGCCGAGCTGGAAGTACGTGCTCAACTATGAGACGCACTGGATGAACCGCCATCAGCTCGTGGACGCAACCTACGCGGCGGGCCGGCGGCTCAACCGCATCAAGGCCGAATACGGGCTGGTCCCCGTCGCGCAGGCCGAGGCCACCGAACAGCGCATTGACCGGGCCGTGCGACTCATCGCCGAGATTGACCATTTGATGGTCACCACGACGCCGGAGCAGTTTGCGCGGGAGATGGCGCGGCTGCGGCCCGAGGTCGAGCAGACGAATATGTCCACCGTATGCGACAAGCGCGAGCTCAACCTGGACGTGATCGGGCCGAAGCTGAATTACGCGGAAGTCGCGCGCATGATTGCGCAAGATACGGCGCAGGCTCTCGGCCGGACCCTGAGCGCACCCTTCCGCCGGCCCGCAGCGGTACGCGTGGATCATTCATAATAACATTTGGGTCGTGCAGGCATCCTACGGATGCCTGCACGACCCAAAGAAAAACAAAGCACTGTCCCAAGGAGGTGACAGGGTATGGCCAAAGGCACTGTGGTGATCGAAACGGATCGGTGTAAGGGCTGCGAGTTATGCACAACGGTGTGCCCGCAGGGCATCTTGCACATGAGCCGCGAGCAGTTCAACGCGCGCGGCTACCGTCCGGTTCTGCTGGTGGACCCAGAGGGCAGATGCACGGGCTGTGCGCTGTGCGCGCTGCTTTGCCCCGATGTCGTGCTCACCGTCTACCGCTACGATGAGCGCCGGGTGCGCGCTTAGGAGGCATTTTCATGGCAAAGGAGCTATGGGAAGGCAACCAGGCGATTGCCGAAGCCGCCATCCGCGGCGGCGTCGAGGCGTTCTTCGGCTATCCCATCACGCCGCAGACCGAACTGCTCGAACACATGGCCGCCCGGATGCCGGAGCTGGGCCGCACCTTCCTGCAGGCTGAGAGCGAAGTCGCCTCCATCAATATGGTTTACGGCGCGGCCAGCGGCGGGGCGCGCGCCATGAGTTCTTCGTCCAGCCCCGGCATCAGCCTGATGCAGGAGGGGCTCTCCTACATTGCCGCCTCGGAAGTGCCCGTTGTCCTCGTGGATATCATGCGCGGCGGGCCGGGCCTGGGCAACATCCAGCCGAGCCAGAGCGATTACTTCCAGATTACCCGCTCTGCCGGCCACGGCGACTTTCACCCCATCGTCCTCGCGCCCGCCACCATCCAGGAAGCGGTCGATATGGTCTACGATGCCTTCCCGCTGGCCGAGAAATATCGTACCCTCGTCATCATCGCCGCCGACGGCTCGCTCGGCCAGATGATGGAGCCGGCGGAGATGCCGCCCATGCGGCCCCTGCTGACCGAAGAAGAGCGCGGCGATTGGGCCGTACGCGGCAAGGGCAACCGGGCCAAGCGCATCGTCACCTCTTTGTTTCTCAAGGAAGACGAGCTGGAGGCGCTCAACCACCGGTTGCAAGCCAAACTCCGGGCCATCGAGGCCGCAGAGCGGCGGTGGGAGGAAGTCGAGACCGCGGATGCCGATTATCTGCTGGTCGCCTACGGCACGGTCGCGCGCACCTGCAAGACCGTACTGCGCGAGGCACGCGCGGCGGGCGTGCGGGTGGGGCTGTTCCGCCCCATCAGCCTGTGGCCGTTCCCCTACGCGCGGCTGCGCGAGCTATCGCATGGGAAGCAGGCCATCCTCGTCACCGAAATGAGCGTCGGCCAGATGCTCGAAGACGTGCGGCTGGCCGTGGCCGAACGGTGTCCCATTCACTTCTACGGGCGGACGGGCGGCGTCATCCCGCTGCCGGACGAAGTTCTGGAAGCACTGATGGGCATCGTAGCGGCCCGCCGGGCCGAACGCGTCGAGCCCGGGATGGCTTGAGGAGGCCAGGATGATCGACGGCAATCACATCTCCCCGGAGCAAATCATCGCGCAGGGGCAGGTCATCTATCAGCGGCCCGACGCGTTGACCAACACTCAGACGCACTATTGCCCCGGCTGCACCCACGGCATTATCCACCGTCTCATCGCGGAGGCGATTGATGAGCTGGACATCGGCGGCAAGTCCATCCTGGTGGCGCCGGTCGGCTGCTCGGTGCTGATGTACCACTATTTCGATGTGGACGGCGTCGAGGCCGCGCACGGCCGCGCGCCTGCGATGGCGACGGGCCTCAAGCGCACGCAGCCTGACAAAGTGGTATTCACCTACCAGGGCGACGGCGACCTGGCCTCCATCGGCGCGGCGGAGATCCTTCACGCGGCCAACCGCGGGGAAAACATCACGGTCTTCTTCGTCAATAACGCAGTCTACGGCATGACCAGCGGCCAACTGGCGCCGACGAGCCTGCCGGGTCAGGTCACAACGTCCTCCCCGACCGGCCGCGATGTCAAACTGCACGGCTACCCCATGCGCATGGCGGAGATCATTGCCGGGCTGCCGGGGGCCGCGTACGTGGTGCGCCGCAGCGTATACGACGTGCGAACCATCCGCCAGGCCAAGAAAGCCATCATTACCGCGTTCAAGGCGCAACTGGCCGGCGCAGGCCTGAGCCTGATCGAATTCCTGTCGAGCTGCCCGACCAACTGGCATATGTCGCCGCCGGATGCGCTGGCGTGGATTCGCGACGCCATGGTCCCCTACTTCCCGTTAGGGGACTTCAAGGTGAGCGATGCAGTAAAGGCGCTGGAGTAAGAAAACCGGGTTTGTAAGGCGGAATGGCAAAGGAGCCACGATGAACGAGGAAATCATCATTTCCGGTTTTGGCGGCCAGGGCGCGCTCTTTGCCGGGCAGTTGTTGGCATATGCCGCGCTGGACACCGGGCTGCACGTTACCTGGATTCCCTCCTACGGACCGGAGATGCGCGGCGGCACTGCCCACTGCACCGTCGTCATAGCGGACCAGGAGATCGGCTCACCCCAGGTGCGCCGGCCTGCCACCGTCATCGCCCTCAACCTGCCGTCCTTCGAGAAGTACGAACCGCTCGTCAAGCCGGGCGGCCGCCTGGTCTACAACGTGAGCCTGATCCCCGCCCGGCCGGCGCGCACCGACATTCAATACGTGCCTGTGCCGGCGAACGTGATTGCGGAAGAACTGGGCAACGTGCGGCAGGCGAATGTCGTCCTCATCGGCGCCTATCTGGCTGCGACGGGCGTGCTGCCGCTGGCTGCCGTCGAGCTGGCGCTGGATCGCCATCTCTCCGAACGGCAGCGCAAATACCTGGAAAGCAACAAGCAGGCCCTCCGCCGCGGCGCGGAAGTGGTACGCGAAAAAGGAACTCAACGAGGAGGTTGAGCGTGGGTACACCCTGGAAGAGCCGTTATGCGCTGCGCACGCAGCGCATGGGGCGTTCGATCATCCGCGAATTGCTAAAGTTTACCCAGCAGCCGGATATCATCTCGTTTGCTGGGGGCCTGCCCGCCCCGGAGCTGTTCCCCCTGGAGCAGTGCGAGGCCGCAGCCTGCCGCCTGCTGCACGAGCACGGCGCGACCGCCCTGCAGTATGGCCCGACCGAAGGCTACCTGCCCCTGCGCCGCTTCATCTGTGAGCGCATGGGGCGCTACGGTATCAAGGCGGAACCGAGCAACATCCTGATTACCAGCGGTTCACAGCAGGCCCTGGATCTGGTCGGCAAAATGCTCATCAACCCGGGCGACCGGGTGCTGGTGGAGGAGCCAACCTACCTGGGCGCGCTGCAAGCCTGGAATGCCTACCAGGCCGACTATGTCTCCGTCCCGCAGGACGACAACGGGCTGCGCACGGAACTGCTGGAAGGCGCGCTGCGCGTCGGCCCCAAGTTTATGTATATCCTCCCGAACTTCCAGAATCCGAGCGGCACAACCCTGTGCCTTGAGCGCCGCTTCGACCTTGTGCGGCTGTCCAACAAGTATGGCATCCCTCTCGTCGAAGACGACCCCTACGGCGCGCTCCGCTTCGAGGGCGAGCACCTGCCGCCGCTCGTCGCGCTCGACGCCGACTACCAGACCGGCGCCGCACCGAACGGTCACGGCTACATGGAAGGCAACGTCATCTACCTGGGCACCTTCTCGAAAACCCTGGCACCGGGCCTGCGGCTCGGCTGGGTCGTCGCGCCGGTCGAAGTGGTGGACCAGTTGGTCATGATGAAACAGGGCACCGACTTGCAGACTTCCAGCTTCGACCAGATGCTCGCCTACGAGATGGTCAAAGACGGCTTCATGGACGAGCACATCCGCACCATCCGCCGGGTCTACCGCGAGCGGCGCGACGTGATGCTCGCCGCGCTGGAACGGTACTTCCCCGAGGGCTGCTCGTGGACCCACCCCGAAGGTGGGCTGTTCCTGTGGGCGCGCGTGCCGGAGTGGATCGATACCAGCGACCTGATGGCTGAGGCCGTGCAGGCGAAGGTGGCCTACGTGCCCGGCTCCGCCTTCTACCCGGATCCGGCCCATGGCCGCAACACCATGCGCCTGAACTTCTCGAACGCCGAACCGGTCCAAATGGAAGAGGGCATGCGCCGGCTGGGCAACCTGTTGAAAGCGAAGGTTGCCGAGCATAATCGGCTGCACGCCGTCACGGCCTGAGCACCATCTTCGTGCAAAACGCGGCAACGGAACACGCGCCACGCGCGGCGTGACGCGTTTCATGTATAATAGCATCGCAGTGCCAATGATCTCGCACGAGGAGAGCAGCATGGACAAAAAGCACGTCAGTGAGATTATGAGCAGCCCGGCCATTGTCGTCGGACCAGAAATGAGCGTATCCGCAGCCAGCGCGCTGATGCGGGAGAAGAACATCCGCCATCTGCCCGTTGTGGAGAATGGCCGCCTCGTCGGCATTGTCAGCCGCGGCGACCTGCGCGAGGCGACATTCTCAGAAGCCGTCAATGCTGACACTTACGAGTTGCACTTCATGCTCAATCGCCTGACTGTCGGGCGACTGATGACGCGGCGCGTGCTGACCATCACGGCGGATGCACCCCTGGTGCACGCCGTCGAACTGATGACCGAGCACAAGATCGCGGGTCTACCCGTGGTGGATGCAGACGGCAGCGTCATCGGTATTGTCACCGAATCGGACATGCTGAAGACGCTGGCACGCTATCTGCGCCAGTTGGAGACCGCAGCCGAGGCTGCGTAGGAGAGCGGAGCAACCCCTCTCGCATGGACGAGACCCTCTTACGTTATGCCCGCCAGGTCATCTTCCCCGGCATCGGGGAGGCCGGCCAGCGCCGCCTGCTCGCCGCCCGCGTCACCATCATCGGCGTGGGCGCGACCGGCTCAGTGCTGGCGAATCACCTGACGCGCGCGGGGGTCGGCCACCTGCGCCTGGTCGACAGGGATTATGTCGAGCTAAACAATCTACAACGCCAACTGCTCTATGATGAGGACGACGTAGCGGGCATGTTGCCCAAGGCCGTCGCCGCGGCCGCGAAGTTGCGCCGCGTCAACAGCAGCATCGCCATCGAAGACGTGGTGGCCGACGCCGGCCCGGCCAACATCGAGGCGCTGATTGCCGATGCGGATGTCGTGCTCGACGGGACAGACAACTTCGCCGCCCGCTACCTGATCAACGACGCCTGCATCAAGCTCGGCAAGCCGTGGGTCTACTGCGGCGTCATCGCCAGCTACGGCATGACCCACACCATCCGGCCCGGCGTCACGCCCTGCCTCCGCTGCATCATGGGCGAGCTGCCGGCCCCGGGGACCGTGCCGACCTGCGACACCGCAGGCATCATTGGCCCCATTGTCGCGCTGCTGGGCTCCGTCGCCGCGGGCGAGGCGCTCAAGCTCATCACCGGCCGCGGCGAGCTGAACGACGGCATGATCCACGTGGACCTGTGGGACGGCACCTTCGAGCGATTCGAACTGGGCGCGCCCCGGCCCGATTGTCCCGCCTGCGGCACGCGCGAGTTCGCGTTCCTGCAGGCGCGCGCGGGCACGCGCACGACCAGCCTGTGCGGCCGCGATGCCGTGCAAGTCAGCGTCGTCGGAGCCGCTGAGCAGAGCGTCGAACTGGCTGCGCTGGCCGAACGGCTGCGCCCCGCCGCGACGGATGGCCGCGTCCAGGTCAACCCGTACCTGCTGCGCGCCCACATCGACGGTCACGAATTCACCGTCTTTCCTGACGGCCGCGCCATCATCAAGGGCACGGCTGACGAGGCCGTTGCCGCCACGCTCTACGCGAAGTATATCGGTGTCTAATCCGATCAAGCTGACGACTTTCCAACCCAAACACCTGCCAGCGCTGGTAGCCTTCCTGAATCGTGCGCTGGCGGGCCATCGGCATTGGACGGCCATCAGCGAGGCAGACTTCACCGAGCGCGTGCTATCGCAGCCCGGCTTCGACCCCGAGGGCCTGATTCTGGCGCAGGTCCAGGGCCGGGGGGCGACCGGCGAAATCGTGGGCGGCATCCACGCAGTCAAGCCCATCGTCTCCACGCCCGGCTATCGCAGCTCGGAAGCACGGCACCACATCGCATGGCTGGCCGTGCTCCCCGAGTATCGCGGGCGCAAGTTGGGCGGCGCGCTGCTCGACGAGGCGGAGACATACCTCTACTACTGCCCCATGTACTTCGCCGCGCAGAACGCCCCGTTCTACGGCATCATCGAGAAGCTGTGGGTGCCCTGGTACGGTTCGACCGAACGGATGGGGGTGAGCGCGGTCAACGACAAGGCGCTGGTGTCATGGCTCAATCTGCGCGGCTACCAGGTCACAGATCCTGGCGATGTGAGCATGTCGGCGCATCTCCACCACCGCGAGCGGCCCGAGGACCCCGGCCTGGCACGGCGCGGCCTGTGCATCGAACCCATCAACGAACAGAACCCCTGGACAGGCGACGAACCCTTCTACCAACTGCGCACGTGGGGCCACAACGGCGGCCGGAAGTATCAGGGCCTCGTCGTTGCGGACGGCAATCGGGCCGTGGGCAGCGCGGTGTGGTATCCGCTGCCTGACACACTGACCGCGGCGCTGGCCTGGATCGGGTTGGACCGGCCGTATCGCGGGCTGCGCTACGGCTCCTATCTCCTGGATCGTGCGCTGGCCGACATGGCGAACCGCGGCTACCTGGCCGTGGAGGTGCATGTCCACAGCAAGGACAACGTGGAGGCGTTCTCGCTGCTCCGCCGCCGGGGCTTCGAGGTCATCGACTACTGGGTGAACCTCGTCAAGACCTGAATGATCCGCCGCCAGCGGTCCGTCGGACCGTTCGAGTAACTCCTCTCGCCTGTACACAATAAAAACCCCGTTTTCTACGCAGAAAACGGGGTTTTGGCGTTTTTAAAACGGGCTTTTTAAGTTACACAACATTTGACACCCGGCGAAACCCGGTTATAATCCCTGCAATTCGATACACGGAAACCGTTGACCGGGACGAGTACGCGACGCGGAAACGCCAGAGAACGCAGGCCACCGGTTGAGAGCCTGCCCCGCCGAAGCCCGCGGAAAACCCCCCGGGAGCGAACGCCTCAAATCTGGCCGCCAGCCGATATCTCACGACGAGGGCTGGTCGGGGACAGTATGGTGTTCCGTCAGGCCACGTTACGGCTAACAAAGGGCCGCCCCTGCTGCACGCGCGGGGCCGGCTGATATTGGGTGGAACCGCGAAGCCCCTCGCCCCATGTGGTGAGGGGCTTTTTGTATGTCTGGCGCCGTGTGAGACACGCAACCAGTAGCATAGCCCCTTATGGGCGTGCTGACGGGCACAAGGCCCTGTGCTACGAGTTGTTTGGTCGGCATTACAGGCAACCACGGAAGACACGGACCACACGGAAAGTGGCAAGTTCTGGAGGTAAGACCCATGCAAGTGATGAAGTTCGGCGGCACGTCCGTCAACGATGCGAAGGCCATCGCCCAGGTTGCTGCGATCGTAGCCGACCAGGCCGCGCGCGACCCGAACCTGGTCGTCGTGACATCCGCCATGCGCGGCATCACCGACCTGCTGATCGACTCGGCCCGCGCCGCAGCCGCAGGCGACCGGCAAAAGTACCGCGATGCGCGGCTGACCATCATCGCGCGGCACCGCGACGCAGCCGAGGCGCTCGTCCAGGACCTCGATGACCTCAGCCACCTGCAGGAGCAGACCGACGAACGGGTGCGCGAGTTCGAGCGGCTGTGCATGGCTGTCGCGATCCTCGGTGAGCTCACCGACCGCGGGCTGGCCGTCATTTCGGGCCTGGGCGAACGGCTACTCGCACCCATCCTGGCTGCGGCCATGCGGGCGCGCGGCCTCCGTGCGGAGTTCGTGGATGCCGGCGAGTTGATCGTCACTGACGACAACTACGCCTCCGCTGCGCCGGACATGGCCCTTTGCCGGCAGATGACACGGAACCGGCTGCTGCCCATGCTCGAACGCGGGACCCTGCCCGTCGTGACCGGCTTCGTCGCGGTCACGCCCAACGGCGTCCCGACCGTACTCGGCCGCGGCGGGTCAGACTACTCCGCGGCCATCCTGGGCGCGGCGCTCGACGCAGACGAAATCCAGATTTGGACAGATGTGGACGGCGTGCTGACCGCCGACCCGCGCATCGTGCCGGAGGCGCGGCCTTTGCCGGAGCTGACCTACAGCGAGGCTGCCGAGCTGGCCTATTTCGGCGCGAAGGTGCTCCATCCCAAGACCATGCTGCCCGCGATCGACCTGGGCATCCCCATCAGCGTGCGCAACACCTTCAACCCCCGCTTCCCCGGCACGATGGTGGTCAGCCAGACGCGCAACGGGGGCCAGGTCAAGGCGCTGACGGTCATTCGTGGGCTGGCCCTCGTGACCATCGCGGGCCGCGGCATGATGGGTGTGCCGGGCATCGCCGCGCGCACCTTCGCCGCGGTCGCCCAACAGGGCGCGAATATACTGATGATCTCCCAGGCATCCTCCGAGCAGAGCATCTGCTTCGTCGTGCCGGGATCGGACGCCGCGAGCGTCAGCAGGGGGCTGGAGCGCACCTTCGAGGAAGAGATCCGGCGGCGGCTCATCGACCGGGTCACGGTCGAGCCGGACATCGTGATTGTCGCCATCGTGGGCGAAGGGATGCGCGGCACGCCGGGCATCGCCGCACGCATCTTCGGCGCGCTGGGCGAGCACCGCGTCAACGTCATCGCGGTCGCACAGGGCTCCTCCGAGGCGAATATCTCGCTGGTGGTGGGGGACGCGGACGCCAGCGCGGCGGTGCGCTACATTCACAGCGCGTTTGCGCTCGGCCAGCCCGCCACGGCGGAGGCCGCATGAACCCGATCCCACTCATCATCTTTGGCGCGGGCAACGTGGGCCGTGCGCTCGTCCGGCAGTTACTGGAAGCCGCGGACTACCACCTGGCGCGGCACCAGGTGGCCTTCAGCATCACCGCCTGGTGCGACAGCGACGGCGCACTGATCGATGAACGGGGCATCCGCGCGGGCGTGCTGCACCGGGCCAGCGAGGCCAAAGCCGCGGGCGTCCGGCTCGCAGACACCGAAACCGGCTACCGGCAGGCCGACCTCAGCGCCATCGTGGATGTCGCGGGCCGGGATGGATGCATCATCGTCGATGTGACGGCCACGGCTGCTACCATCCCGGCGCTGGAACTGGCGCTCCAGCGGGGCTATGCGATCGCGACGGCCAATAAGTTGCCCATAAGCGGCCCGCAGGAACTGTTCGACCGGCTGACCGACGAGGGCCGCTGCCGCTACGAGTCCACGGTCGGTTCAGCCGTGCCCATCATCGAGACCGCGCTCGCGCTCGTACGCGCTGCGGACCGGGTGGATGTAGTCCAAGGGGCGCTCAGCGGCACGCTGGGCTTTATCACGACCGGCCTCCAGGCCGGACGGCCCCTCTCCGAGCTGGTGCGCGATGCCATGGCCCGCGGGTACACGGAGCCGGACCCGCGCGTCGACCTGGGCGGCATGGACGTGGCGCGTAAGGCGCTCATCCTCGCCCGCACGCTCGGCTGGCGGCTGGAGCTGGCGGATGTGACAGTCGGCTCGCTCGTCCCGCCGGAACTGGCCGGGCTGCCGCTGGATGAATTCCTGGAACGGCTCACCGCGCTGGATGCGCACTACGCCGGACAAGTCGAGGCCGCGGGCATGGCCGGCAACGTCCTGCGCTATGTCGCGGAGCTGCGCGATGGCCGGGCCCAGGTGGGGCTGCAAGCTGTCCCGCTGCCAAGCGCGCTCGGCCGGCTGCAAGGCAACGACAACCTCGTGGCCTTCCACACGCGCTACTACCCGGACACCCCCCTCGTGCTGCAGGGTCGCGGCGCCGGGGTGGAGGCAGCCGCCGCAGGTGTCCACAGCGATATCGTCGCCCTCGCGCTCCACCATTGATCGAAAGGAAATCGCACATGCAACTCAACTCCAAAATCAAGGTCGGCATCCTGGGCGCCACCGGCGCGGTCGGCCAACGCTTCATCCAGATGCTCGCGGATCATCCCTGGTTCGAAATCGCCGCGCTGACCGCCTCCGACCGGTCGATCGGCAAGACCTACGCGCAGGCATGCAAGTGGCTGCTGCGCGGGGGGATGCCTGCGCAGGTCGCCGGCATGACGCTCGTGCCGACGGAGCCGGATGCGCTGGACCCGGCCGTGAAGGTGCTCTTCTCCGCGCTGCCGAGCGGCGCGGCGGGCGAAGTCGAGGAAGCGCTGGCAGACGCGGGGTTCGCCGTCTGCTCCAACGCGGGCGCACACCGGATGGACCCGGATGTGCCGCTGCTCATCCCCGATGTCAACCCCGAACACACCGGGCTGATTCCCGTGCAGCGGGCGCGACGCGGGGGCCAGGGCTTTATCGCGACCAACCCCAACTGCACCAGCACGCACCTCGTCTGCGCGCTCAAGCCGCTGCACGACGCGTTCGGCCTGACCGCGGTCAACGTGGTCACGATGCAGGCGCTCTCCGGCGCGGGCTATCCTGGCGTCGCATCGCTGGACATCCTCGACAACGTCGTGCCCTACATCGGCGGCGAAGAGGAGAAGGTCGAGGAGGAGCCGCGCAAGCTGCTCGGTATGCTCTCGAATGGCGCGATCAATCCGGCGGATTTCGTGGTCAGCGCCCAGTGTAACCGCGTGGCGGTGCGCAACGGTCACCTGGAAGCGGTCAGCGTCAAGCTGGCGCGCCGTGCGACTCTCGCAGAGGTGGCCGAGGCCCTGACCAGCTACCGCGGCGAGCCGCAGCGCCTCGGCCTGCCGACTGCGCCGGACCCGGCCATCATCCTCTACACGGAGGTCGACCGGCCGCAGCCGCGCATGGATCGGCTGGCCGGCAAGGGCATGGCGACGGGCGTAGGCCGCCTGCGGCCCGACCCGCTGTTCGATTACAAGTTCATCGTGTTAGGCCATAACACGATCCGCGGCGCGGCAGGCGGCTCCATTCTGAATGCCGAGCTGCTGGTCAGCCAAGGCTATCTGAAGGCTTAGGTTATGTCTGCTCAAATCTCGCTCTATGACCTGTTCGAGGATCGGGTCATCTACCGCGACCTGAACGCGGTGGATGCACGGCTGCCGCGCTTTGCCGATATCTGGCGCGAGGTGGGCCTGCCCGGCCCGGTGACGCCCCGCAAGCTGGACGAGGCCTACGCGCAGGCGCTGGCCTGGCTGCTCCGGGCCGCGGCTGGCGGACGCGTGGACGAAATCGTCTATATCGGTGACACCATACTGAGCGACGGCGGTGCGTTCCTCAACCTGCGCCGGCACACGGGCTGGCCCGGCTGGTGCTTCATCGGCGCAGAGAAGGATCAGGACCTCCATATCACCGAGCAGGATGGGCTGTATCAGGCAAACCGCTGGCACGCGCTGGTGAATTTCGCGGGCTGGCTGTGCGAGCAAGGCGCGCAGCTCAGTGACCGGACCGTTGTGCTCGTGGACATCGACAAGACGCTGCTAGGCGCGCGCGGGCGCAACGACGGCTCCATCGACCGGGCGCGCGTCGCGGCCATCGAGGCCACGCTGGCTGAAGCGTTGGGGCCGTCCTATGATCACGGTCTCTTCCGCCGCGCCTATGCGACGCTCAACGTCCCCAAGTTCCACCCCTTTACCGCGGACAACCAGGACTTCCTGGCCTACACCTGCATGATGCTCCTGGCCGGGGCAGACACGCTCGATGGTCTGCTGGCCGAGATCGAGACGGGCCAACTGGCGAGCTACCGCGACTTCATGGCGCGCGTCGATGCGCAGAAGGCCCGCCTGTCGCCCGCGGCCGTGGTCGCGCTGCACGAGGACATCTACGCGCGCACGCTGGCCGGCGACCTGACGCCGTTCAAGGCGTTCCGCCGCCGCGAATATCGCGAGACGGTGGACCGGATGGGCAACCTGCCTGAAGGAACGCCGCTGGCGCAGCGGTTCGTGGAGGAAATCTGCGCGACGCAGGAGGTCGTGGACATGGTACGTTGGCTGGCTGGCCGCGGCTGCCTGCTCGTCGCGCTGTCGGACAAGCCTGACGAGGCGACCACCCCCTCACCGGAGCTGGCCGCGGCGGGCTATCTCCCGCTCCACCGCAAGACGGCGGACGTCGTGGGCCCCTCCATCGCGGAGCTGCTGCCGAAATGAATCAGGCGCGTGCCGGGGACGCCCCCGGCACACGCACGAAATTGGCCTATCGTGCGAACGCTGCTATAATTATTCCTTGTCGGCTGCGCTCGCTACGACTGAGGCACGCATCGTTCGCCTTTCCCCGCCAGAACTCCAAAGCACGCGCGCAGCACGCACACCACACGGAGGCACACGGTTGGAGCAAAGCAACCCGATCATACAGTGCAGCGTGGGCGTGACGGCCTATAACGAGGAGGCCAACATCGGGCGGCTGCTGGATGCGCTGTTGGCCCAACACCTGCGCGAGGTCCAGATCGTCGAGATTATCGTCGTCGCCAGCGGCTGCACCGACCAGACGGTCCCCATTGCCGAGTCCTACGCGGCGCGCCATCCCCAGGTCAGGCTCTTCGTGCAGCCCAAGCGGGAGGGCAAGACCGCGGCCATCAACGTTTTCCTCGCCAACGCGCGCACCGGCATCTGCGTGCTGGAGAGCGGCGACACGCTGCCCCACGAAGACGCGGTCGAGCACCTCGTCCGCATGTTCCGCGACCCGAGCGTCGGCATGACCGGCGCGCACAAAATTCCCGTCAACACACCCGACCATCTCGTCGGCCTGTTCACCCACCTGCGGCTGCGCCTGGAGCACCAGCTTTGCCTGGAGATTCCGCGGCTGGGGGAGATGATTGCGTTCCGCAAGGTGTTCGACCGCATCCCGCCCGACGTGGCGATGGATGAGGCATTCGTCGAGGCGCTGGTCGTCCAGCGGGGGATGCAGGTGCGTTATGCGCCCGACGCGGTCGTCTACAACACCGGGCCGGACAATATCCAGGACTTCGTGCGCCAGCGGCGGCGCAACCATGCCGGGCACCTGTACCTCAAGTCCAAGTATGGCTATGCTGTGTCCAGCATCCAGAACACCCGCGTAGCGAAGGTAGCGCTGAAGGAAATCTGGGGCGCCGTGCGCCTGGTTTGGACGCTGGTCCTGTTGGCCGTACTGGAAGTCTGGTCGCGCGTCCTGGGCTGGTACGACTTCGCCATCAAGAAGGACCGCCATGTCGTCTGGGATATGGCCTGGTCGCAGAAGACGGATGTCGAGGCCGAACGCGCGCAGACTGCCGCCGCGGACGATGTCCGCCCGGCCGCGATTGTACGGAAGGCCTGAGCGTGCGCGACCGGTTTTTCACCATCCTCAAGATCGTCTTCAGCCTGGCGCTGGTGGCGGTTGCCTTCATCCTGGTGGACATGCAGCGCGTGGCCGCGCAACTGGCCAACGCGCAGCTCGGCTACTTCGCGCTGGCGCTCGTGTTCTACCTCATCGCCATCGCGGTTAACGGGGCCAAGTGGCAGGTGCTGATGCGCGCACAGGGCATCCGCGTACCGTTCCGCGCGGTGCTGCGCTTCATGTTCGTGGGCTTCTTCTTCAATAACTTCCTGCCGATGGTGGGCGGCGATGTGATGCGCGGCTTCAGCCTCGCACGCTACACCGACCGCACCGCGGATGCGGCGGTCTCGGTCATCGTGGATCGCATCATCGGCCTGATGGCCTACATGAGCAGCGCGGTGCTCGCCGCGTTCATCACGGTCATCGTGCTGCGGCGGCAAGACCTCCGGTGGCTCGAATGGGTGGCGCTGGTGGCCTTCTCGGTGCTGGCGCTTGGGTTTGCCGTCCTGCTCAGCCGGCGGCTGCGCATGATCATCAGCCGGGTGTTTGCGTGGCACTGGCTCAACCCCCTGGCGGGCACGTGGGAGCGCGTCTCCGGCGCGTTCAACGCTTACCGCTTCCGCCCCGATGCGCTGGCAGTTGCCTTCCTCGTGGCGCTGGCGGGCATCCTGTGCACTACCCTCGTCAACTGGCTGCTGTCGCAGTCCATGGGCGGGCTGATGTGGCTGCCATACATCTTCCTCCTGAATCCCCTGATTGCGCTGTTGCAGACCGTGCCTATCTCGGTCGGCGGGGGCCTGGGGGTCAACCAGGCCGCGTACCCCTTCTTCTTCGGGCTGGTCGGCGTGCCCGCGGACCACGCGGTGGCCGTCTCGCTGCTGATGCAGGCGGTCGTCTTCCTGGGCAGCCTCCCCGGCGGCTTCCTCTGGTTCCAGGGCCGCGCGCGGCGGCTGGAGCACGAAACTGCGCAGTGACTAATCTCAGAAGGAGAATAAACCATGACTGAGCCGCGGGTTGCACCCTATGGCAGTTGGAGGTCGCCCATCACGTCCGACCTGATCGTCGCCGGCAGCGTGAGGCTGGGGCGGGTCACGCTGGATGCGGACGATGTGTACTGGCTTGAGGGTCGCCCGGCAGAGCGCGGCCGGTCGGTGCTCGTGCGGCAGCGGGCCGATGGCACGCGCGCGGATGTCACCCCGGCACCCTTCAACGTCCGCACGCGCGTGCACGAGTACGGCGGCGGCGAGTACCTGGTGGATCGCGGCGAAGTGTTCTTCGTCAATTTCGCGGACCAGCGCGTCTATACGGTGCGTGACGGCCAGGAACCGCAGCCGATTACGCCGGAGCTGCCGCTGCGTTATGCCGACTTGGTGCTGGACCGCACGCGCGACCGCCTGGTGTGTGTCCGGGAGGATCATCTTGACCCGGGTCACGAAGCGGTCAATACCATCGTCGGCCTGAATCTACAGGGCGATGCCGCCGGCGGCCGCGTGCTCGTGGCGGGCAACGACTTCTACGCTTCCCCCCGGTTGAGCCCGGACGGCGCGCGGCTGGCCTGGCTGACCTGGCGCCATCCCAACATGCCGTGGGACGGCTGCGAGCTGTGGGTCGGTGAGCTGGACGCAGCGGGCGATGTGCGCGACGCCAAGCTCGTGGCCGGCGGCCTGACCGAGTCGGTCTTCCAGCCCACCTGGTCGCCGGACGGCATCCTCTATTTCGTGTCGGACCGCACGGGCTGGTGGAACCTGTACCGCTGGCATGACGGGCAAATCGAGCCGCTGGCCCCGCTGGACGCCGAGTTCGGCCAGCCGCAGTGGGTCTTCGGCATGTCCACTTATGCGTTCGAATCTGCCGACCGGATCATCTGCACGTACACACAGGCAGGCATCACCCACCTCGCGGCGCTGGACACCCACACGAAGCAGCTTAAGCTGGTCGAAACCCCTTATACCGATATCGATCTGCCAACCGCAGCGCCGGGCCGCGTGGCATTCCTGGGCGCCTCACCCACCGCGTCGACAGCTATCGTGCTCCTGGACCTGGGCACGGATGACGCACGCGTCCTGCGCCGTGCCAGCGACGTGCAGGTGAACGAGAGTTATCTCTCCATCCCGCAGACCATCGAGTTCCCGACCGAGGATGGCCTGACCGCGTTCGGCATCTACTACGCACCCCGCAACCGCGACTATGTCGCGCCAGCGGGCGAGTTGCCGCCGTTGCTGGTGTTGAGCCACGGCGGGCCGACCGGCTCGACCTCCTCCGCGTTCAACCTCGCGATCCAGTTCTGGACAAGCCGCGGCATCGCGGTGCTGGACGTGGATTACGGCGGCAGCACGGGCTATGGCCGGGCATATCGCGAGCGCTTAAACGACCGGTGGGGCATCGTAGATGTGGATGATTGCGCCAACGGCGCGCGGCACCTCGTCGCGCAGGGCTTGGTAGACGGCGACCGGCTCGCGATTCGCGGGGGCAGCGCGGGCGGCTACACCACGCTGGCTGCGCTCACGTTCCGCCGCGTGTTCAAGGCCGGCGCTAGCTACTTCGGCGTCGGTGACCTGGAAGCGCTGGCGCGTGACACGCACAAGTTCGAGTCGCGTTACCTGGACAACCTGGTCGGCCCCTATCCGGCGCGCCGCGACATCTACATCGCACGCTCGCCGGTCAACTTCACCGACCAACTGGCCTGCCCGGTGATCTTCTTCCAGGGCCTCGATGACGAAGTGGTGCCGCCCAACCAGGCCGAGGCGATGTTCGCTGTGATGCGCGCCAGGGGGCTGCCGACAGCGTACCTGTCCTTCGAGGGCGAGGGGCACGGCTTCCGCCGCGCGGAAAACATCAAGCGGTCGCTGGATGCGGAGCTCTACTTCTACAGCCGCATCTTCGGCTTCGAGCTGGCGGACCCGGTCGAGCCGGTGCACATCGAAAACCTGTAGCGCCATCCATGAAAGACACACCCATCACGATTGAGGCGGCGCGCACGCTGTATGATGCGGGCGGCGGCGGGCACGATTTTGACCACGTCCTGCGCGTGCTGGCGACCGCAGAGCGCATTGCACAGGCAGAAGGCGCGGACCTGGCCGTCGTACGCACGGCCGCGCTGCTCCACGATATCGGGGAGAACGAAGACCGCGCGCGCCATCATCTCCTCGGCGCAGCGCGGGCGCGCGTGCTGCTGGCCGGTCAGCCTGCGGACTTCGTGGACGCGGTCTGCCATGCCATCGAGGCCCACCGCTTCCGCGCGGACCCTCCCCCGCGCACCCTGGAGGCGCAGGTGCTCTCCGATGCGGACAAGCTGGATGCCATCGGCGCGATCGGCATCGCGCGGGCGTTCGCGTATGCAGGCAGCCGTGACACGGCGCTCTGGCGGACGAGCTGGCGCGCCATCGCTGCGGCGGACGAGGATGCAGCCCACCGCGCGCGGCACGCGCCCGGTGACCTGGGCGCCGCGTACACGCCGGTCCACGAGTTCGTCTACAAGCTGGATCGCATCCCGGAGCGGTTGTATACCGCCACTGCGCGCCGGATCGCTGCCGAGCGCCAGGCGTTCATGCACACTTTCTTCGACCGGCTCGACGCTGAGGCGCAGGGCGAGGGATGATATCGGCTCCCGTCGATTTGCATAAACGTATCTTATGGGATACAACGCGGCCAGGTGTTGATCATCTTGCTTGCTGGTGGTGATAAACGTACACAGGCGAATGATATTCGAGTTGCGCTAGAACTGGCACGGCAAGTGTAGGAGGCGGAGGTATGGAGCAAAACACGATTCGCACAACTCGATGGGATCCAGTTGATCATCTGAAAACTGAGCAAGACATGGCCGCCTATCTTGATGCCGCGTTAGAGGATGGTGACACAGGGGTTATCATGGCCGCGCTAGGTGATATCGCCCGCGCAAAAGGGATGTCACAGGTGGCACGAGCGGCAGGGTTGGGACGTGAAAGCCTGTACAAGTCGCTTTCGACAACCGGCAATCCGGAGTTCGCCACCGTCTTGAGGGTAGTTCGGGCGCTGGGACTCAGACTCCACGCTGAAGCGAGTCAACCCTGAGTCAGCGATAGCCAGCAGAGTAAGACATAAAGAGAGCAGAGGTGAGTGACCTCTACTCTCTTTAGCTCAAGGCACTGCGCTGATATCGATGACCTGTTGCGTCGAGCTGCCGGCGGTGACAACGACATCGGTCACGATCTTGCTGCCGGTGTAGTCGGGCAGCGCGACCTCGATATCATAAGTGCCCGCGGGCAGCAGCACCCGGGTGGGGTTTTCGGTGCGCCAGTCAGCCATCGTCTGCCGTTGGCCCGCGGGGTAGATGACGATGTCAACCTGCGGCGTGGCGCCATCCTGCGTCACGGTAATCTCAAGCGTGCCGAACGCAAAGAGCACATCCTGGGAGGCCACCGTCCCGCTGATGACCTCCACCTCTTTCAGCCACTCCTCTGACTTTTCCGCCTGCACCAACACATCATACTTGCCGTCTGGCAGGACAAACTGCGCGTCCGCGGCGCTGAGCTGGTCCACCACTTGCCGCTGCCCTGCCGGGTAGACGGTCACGCGCGCATTGCCTGCCAACTCGCCGGGGTTGCTGAACACACGCACGCGCAAGGTCGTTGCATCATCCAAGACTGTCTCGACCTGCGCGGCAACGGGCGCGACGGCCAACTCGGAAACATCGGCAAAATCCTCCGGCGCGCCCACCGTCAAGCCAGGCGCATCATAGTCCCAGAACCGCCACGTCACTTCCATCCACGGCACAGGCTCGCCGTCCTCGCCTGCGGTGAGCAACGTCGCAGCCGCGCGATACACCCGGCCGCTCTCTGCCACCCAATAGTTGACGGTCTGCCCAACCATCAGGGGCGCAAGCTGAGTTTCGAGCGCGGCACGCGATTCTGCATCTGCGGTCACCGCGGACGCGCTGGCCTTCATCAGGCGCGCGAGGGTGGCCGGGTTGAAGGCCGCCTGCATTTGCACAGTGGCCTCAGGCACACCCTGGACCGGATCCAGCTCGCCGCGAGCCTGCGCGTCGGCCAGTGGATAGAGTCGCAGCACTGCGAAGGGCGATGTCAAGCCGTAGGCCGCATCGAACCCGACACCGGGCCAGCGCGTCCAAACCACATCGGTCGCGGCGCGCGTATAGCTGTGCATGGCGCCGCCGCCATTTGCCGCCGGCGCGACAATCAGTTCCTCCGGCGTATCCTCGCCGTGCCGTGTGGACTGCGACCACATGCCGCCGCTGTACTGCCCCATCACCACGGTATACGGCTCCTCCGCTGCGCCCGCGGGCCGCAGGGTCATCTCGTAGCGAAACGCGGCGGGGAGGGTGAGGAGTTCTGGCTCCACGGGCGGGAGGACGGTCGCGGTCGGGGTCGGGCCCGCAGTCGCGACCGTCTCAGCCGTTGCGACAGGCGTCGGGGCAGGCGTAGGTTCTGAGCTACAGGCTATGAGGCTTACCACCAACAGAAGGGGCAGCAGGCCGCGCAAGGCACGCGCAAGAGACGATGAGTCCATGAGCAACTCCAACCCGAGTCAGACAGACAGATGAATGCTGTAAGAATACGGATTATAAATGACGAAACGCATGAAGGACAAAAGGCAGACACAGAAACGCAGAAAGGGCAACCAGCCCAACAGAGCTATATGCAGAAACTTCTTGCGGACTGGAGTCGAGGCTTTAGCCGGTTAGGAAGTGTACGTATGTAGCCATCCAAACCGGCTGAAGCCTCGACTCCAGCTATACTTGAAATCGCTGTCGACCGGCCTCCTCGCGTTGACACCCACCCGAGCAACGGATAGAATCACCGCTGTCGTGAGGAGCGACTTCTACATGTTTACCACTGCATTCTGGCAGGACAATCACTGGCAGGATCTCGCGCTGCGCCTCGTGCTGCTGGCGGTCACATGGCTCGCAGTCTGGCTCGTAGTACGCTATATCGGGCGTTGGGTCTTCCGCCTGATCCTGCGGTCGCGCGGGTTCACGGATGACGACGGCGGCTTCACGCTGCTCCGCCGCACGCTCAAGGCCCTGGTCATCATCACCGGCGCCCTCAGCTCCCTGGCGATCCTGGGCCTGACCCCGCTGCTGGCCAGCACGCTGACCACCATCGGCATCGTCGGCATCATAGTCGGCCTGGCCGTTAAGGATGTCGCTGCCAACTTCGTGTCGGGCGTGCTGCTGCTCTTCGACCGCCCCTTCAGCCTGGGTGATTTCGTGTCTGCGGGCAACGTGCAGGGCAACGTCGAAGTCATCTCGCTCCGCAGCACGCGCATCCGCACACCCGATGGCCCGGTCGTGACCATTCCCAACAGCGTCATCGCAGCCAACGCGATCACGAATTACTCGTTGAGCCGTGCGCGGCGCGTCGAACTGACGTGGAAGCTGTCGCTGGATGCCGACATCGACGCGGCCACCCGGACGCTGCTGGAGCTGGCGACTGTAGACGCACGCGTGGTCGCGGCCCCGCCGCCCGCGGTGATGATTGGAGATGTGCGCGACGATTCGTTCGATTTGCGGTTAGTCACCTATGTGCAGAGCGACGACTGGCAGGCCGCGCAGTCCGACCTGAAGCGCGCCCTGGTCGCGCGGCTGGCGGAGCAGCAGAGCCAGGGACAGCCAACCTGAACCTGTCGGATCATCGCGGATTGTACAAGCCGGCATCGGGCCTTTCGTGTGATCCGTGTATTCCGTGGTTGCATATAGAAGGAGCATTTCACATGGCCGAAATCACCGCGAAGCGCGGGTTATTCTTCGAGGAATTCAACGTCGGTGACACCGTGACATCGCAGGGGCGGACGATCACCGAGGCAGATATCGTGGCCTTCGCCGCGTTGAGCGGCGACTGGAACCCCATCCACACCGACGCCGAACACGCCAAGCAGGGCATGTTCGGGGAGCGTATCGCCCACGGCCTGCTGGGCCTGTCGGTCGCAACCGGCCTGGCCATGCAACTGGGATTCATCACCGAGACCGCAATGGCTTTCCGCGGGCTGGAGTGGAAGTTCCGCGGGGTCATCAAGATAGGCGACACGATTCATATGCGCGCGGAAGTCACCGAGAAGAAGGCGGTGCCCCGGCTCGGCGGCGGACTCGTCATTTTCAATGTCGAGGTCATCAACCAGCGCGGGGAAGTCGCCCAGCAGGGGACATGGAGCATGATCGTCAAGATGCAGGGGGCTTAATCGTTACACCAATCTGCCCCGCTTGATGACCTGCGCGGCGAGGTTAGTCCCGAAGCGATAGCCCAACATGCGGTAGTCGTCCGTGTCCAGGATGACCAGGTCGGCCAGCTTGCCTGGCTCGATGCTCCCTACCAGGCTCCCCAGGCCAACCGCGTGCGCGGCGTTGAGCGTTGCAGCGGTCAGCGCCTCTGCGGGCAGCAGCCGCATGTAGCGGCAGGCCAGGGCAACCATGAACTGCATATTCTCGCACCAGCACGTGCCGGGATTGAGGTCGGTCGCGAGGGCCAGCGCGCCGCCCTGGTCGATCAGCGCACGCGCCGGGGTGTAGTCGTGATGCGCCAGGCCGAACGGCGTGCCGGGCAGCGCGACACCGATCGTGTTGGACGCCGCGAGCGCAGCGACATGCTCTGGCGGGGTGGTCACGATGTGATCCGCCGAGGCCGCGGCCAGCTCCACGGCCAGCAGCGCGCCGCCGAGCGGTGCAAACTCGTCCACATGAATCTTCAGGCCGAAGCCCAACCGCTGCGCAGCGGCCAGGATCCGTCGCGACTGAGCGAGGTCGAACGCCCCATTTTCGCAGAACACATCGCAGAAGATAGGCCACGCGGCTGACTCGTCCGGCCACGCAGCGCGCAGCGTCTGCCAGCGCGCCCAGGCCGCCGGCAGCATCTCATCGACCACGAGGGCAACATACGCATGGGGCCGCTCGCGGTACTCTGCCGGAATGGCATGCGCGCCCAGGAACGTCGGCACGAGGTCCACGGGATGCGTGCGCTGCAATTCGGCCAGCGCATCGAGCTGTTTGAGTTCGTCGGGCACGTTCAGCCCGTAGCCCGTCTTGGCTTCAGCAGTGGTCGTGCCGTGCGCCAGCATCCGGTCGAGCCGGTCGCGTGTCTCCGCAACGAGCTGCGCCAGCGAGGCGGCACGCGTGTCGGCCACCGTGCGCACGATGCCGCCGCCCGCAGCCATGATCTCCATGTAGGTCGCACCGCCGATGCGCATCTCGAACTCCGCCGCGCGGTGGCCCGCCCAGGGCAGGTGCGTGTGCGGGTCCACGAAGCCGGGAATGACCGCCCGGCCGCGACCATCCAGGGTTTGTGCGGCGGTGAAACGCTCCGTCAGTTCCCGGCTGGCGCCGACGGCGACGATGCACCCGTCCGCGGCCGCGACCGCTGCATCCGTGATGACGGTGAGTTCCCGCATGGCCGGCCCGCGCCGCGGCCCGCCCGTAGGCGTGACGAGCTGCCCGATGTTGTGGATGAGCAGATCAGCATGCATGACGCCCTCCCTGGGTGGATGATGGGCATCATAGCCCGCGCGCCGCGCGGTGTCAACCGCCGGACGCGGAACGTTGGACATCGACATAGGGTATGTTACAATAGCCGCCATGCAACACCTCAGGAACAAGCCCGCATGGTGAGTTGGCCCGTCGTCGGCCACGAGTGGGCGCTCGACCTGCTCGGCCAGGCCATCCGCAGCGGACGGCCCAGTCACGCCTACCTGTTCACCGGCCCGCCCGCCGTCGGCAAAACGACGGTCGCGCGCGCGGTGGCGCAGGCACTGGTGTGCGAGCGCGGGGCAGGCCCGCCGTGCGGCGTCTGCCCAACCTGCCGCCGCGTGGCCGAAGGCCGCTATCCGGATGTCCAACTGGTCAAGGCCGAGAAAAACACCATCCAGATCGACCAGGTGCGCAGCCTGCAAGCGGACGCAGCCATTGCCCCGCTGGAGGGCAGGCGCAAGGTGTTCATCATCCGCGAGATCGAGCGCGCCACGCCGCCCGCGGCCAACGCGCTGCTCAAAACCCTGGAGGAGCCGGCCCCGCACGTCGTTCTGCTGCTGACCAGCAACCGGCGGGACCAGGTCCTGCCGACGATTCTCTCCCGTTGTCAGATCATGGGGCTGCGGCCTATGCCGCTCGACCAGCTTCAAGCCGCACTGGAGACGCGCTGGGGCTTGGACGAAGAGCGCGCGCGGCTGCTCGCGCGGCTCAGCGCGGGGCGGCTGGGCTGGGCCGTGGCGGCCCATACCGATCCCGAATTATGGGACCGGCGCACCCGGCATCTCGATGATCTGCTTGGCCTGCTCGCCGGCAACGCGATCGCGCGGCTGGCCTATGCCGAAAAACTGAGCCGGGCCGACGATGTCGAAACAGTGTTGGGGCTGTGGGCCACCTGGTGGCGCGATGTCCTGCTCGTCCAGCAGCGCATACCCGAAGCGGTGCTCAACCTTGACCGCAGGCCGCAACTGCTCCAGCAGGCCGAGTTATTCGGCACAGAACAGGTGCAGCTCGCGCTCGCCGACCTCATGCAGACGCTGCATCGCATCCGCGCCAACGCGAACTTGCGCCTGGCGCTGGATGTCTTGCTGCTGCGTCTCCCGAAGCCAGCCATCGTGTGAGCATAATCCCAAGTTACGAGGAGTGACCGCAATGCCTGTCATTGTGGGCGTGGCATTCAGGCCCGTTACTAAAATATACTACTTCGACCCGGCCGGAGTTGAAGACCTGGCAGCCGGGGAATATGTCGTCGTAGAGACCTCGCGCGGGCGGACGCTGGGCGAAGTGGCCCTCCCCGCACGCACAGTGGGTGACGACGAAATCAGCGGCACGCTCAAGCCGGTTGTGCGCCGCGCGACTGCCTGGGACATGGTGCAGAACGATCAGATGTTGCACCGCGAGCCAGAGGCGCTGGCCATCTGCAAGCAGCGGGCCGCGGCCCTACGCATGGACATCAAGGTCGTCAAGGTCGAGTTCAGCTTCGATGGCGCGAGTGCAGTCGTGTATTTCACCTCGGAGCAGCGCGTGGACTTCCGCAACCTGGTGCACGATCTGTCCCAGGCGCTGCGCACGCGCGTGGAGATGCGCCAGGTGGGCGTGCGCGACGAAGCCAAGTTCATCGGTGGATTCGGCAAATGCGGCCGCGAGCTATGCTGCGCGTCGTGGCTGCGCGAGTTCACGCCCGTCTCCATCAAGATGGCGAAGGCCCAGGACCTGCCGCTCAACGCGCCGGAAGTCTCAGGCCTGTGCGGCCGCCTGCTCTGCTGCCTGTCCTACGAGAACGACTTCTATACCGAGGCGCGCAAGCAGATGCCGCGCATCAACAGCATAATCGAAACACCGCAGGGCGTGGGCAAGGTCAAGCAGGTCCACGTGCTGGCGAACTCGATCAGCGTGCTGGTGGAGGGGCCCAACGACTCACGGCAGATGGTGGATATGGCCGTGCCGGAGCCGGAAATCGATCTGCGCACCCGGCCGCACCCTGCGGGCATGGCAGTCTCGCCTGAAATGCTGGAAGGGCTGGCCGAAGCCCCGCTGACAACGGAAGACGTGGACGCGGCAGAAGCAGGCGTTGAGACTGCCATCGAGCCAACTGCCCGCGCAGCAGACGCGGCATCTACGCAGGTCGACCGGCCCACAGGCCCGCGGGAGACGCCTGGCAGCGCAGCCCCCACAGGCCCGCGCCGCCCGCGCTCGCGGCGCCGCAAGCGCACATAACAGCTTTCTGAGAATAAACAAGCGGGCAGTTGGCTGCCCGCTTGTGCTTATGCAGTATTCCTGTGCGGATCAGGCTCGCGCCTCGATGATGAGTTTGACCGCCGTGCGTTCCTTTCCTTCGATGTCGATTTCGACAAACTCGGGAAAGCAGATCAGATCGATGCCGTCCAGTGCAAGATAGTTGCGCGCAATCGCGATCGCCTTGATCGCCTGATTCACCGCGCTGGCCCCGATGGCCTGCACTTCGGCATGACGCGAATCGCGCATGACCCCGGCAATCGCGCCGGCCACCGCAGTGGAGCGAGAGTGAGCGGAGACCTTAATGACATCCATGGCTGCCTCCTTGCGGCACGATGTGTAACGTAGACGGTAGCGGTGTCAGCATCTGTTGTGTGCCACCCGCTCGTGATTGATTTTACACCTGTTCCGGCGCAAACGCAAGCGCCGCGCAACGAAGTTCGCCAAAATGCGCGCCAGAACACATTCCAGGTGTCAACTTTCTACTAAAAACCTTTTATGCGTGTTGTTTACGTCTCGAAAGCCCTGGTCGTGGGCGCATACCAGCGCAAGCTGGAAGAACTGGTACGCGTCCCTGGCCTGGAGCTAACCGCCATCGTGCCCGCAACCTGGCAGGAGGGCCGCACCGCCCTGCACCTCGAACGTGCGCACACGGCAGGCTACGAGCTCATCATTGCGCCGCTGGCCTTCAACGGCCAGTTCCACCTCCACTTCTACCCCACGCTGGGCCGCCTGTTGCGCAGGCTGCGGCCTGACGTGCTCCACATGGACGAGGAACCGTACAACCTCGCAACCTGGCACGCGCTGGCCGCAGGCGCGCGCGCAGGTGCGCGGAGCCTCTTCTTCACCTGGCAGAACCTATCCCGGCGCTATCCGTGGCCCTTCCGCCGCATCGAGCAGGTTAACTATCGCCGCGCGGCTTACGCGCTGGCGGGCAACCAGGATGCCGTCGCCGTGCTGCGCGGCAAGGGTTACACCGGTCCCGTCGCGGTCATCCCGCAGTTCGGGGTCGATCCTGAGCTCTTTGCCCCGGAACCGCGCCCGGACAACCCCCACTTCACCATCGGCTATGCGGGGCGGCTCGTCCCGGAGAAGGGCGTGGATGTGCTGCTGCGCGCCTGTGCCCGGCTGACCGCGGCGACTTGGGAGGTGCGGCTGCTCGGCGACGGACCCACGCGAGAAGAGTTGGCCGCGCTGGCCGCAGAGCTGGGCATCCGCAACCGGGTGCATTTTCTGGAGCGGCTGCCTTCGACGGAGATGGCCGGATTCTATCGGGCGCTGGATGCGCTGGTGCTACCCTCAGTCAGCCGCCCCAACTGGGTAGAGCAATTCGGTCGCGTGCTCATCGAGGCGATGGCCTGCGGCGTGCCTGTGGTCGGCTCGAACTGCGGCGAGATCCCGCACGTGATCGGTGATGCGGGCCTGGTCTTTCCCGAGGGAGAGGCTGAGGCGCTGGCGGACGCGCTCGCCGCGCTGGCAGATGACCCCACGCGGCGCGCCGCGCTGGCGGGGAGGGGCCGGGCGCGCGTGCTGGCACAGTTTACGCAGACGCAAGTCGCCGCGGCGACCGCGCGCGTCTATGCGGAGATGGTTGTCCCAGCCAGACAAGTCTAACCGCACAGACGCGAAGAACGCCAAGGTGCTGAAAAGTAAGTGCTCTTCGCGTCCTTAGCGTCTTCGCGGTTCGACTTCACCCTGTGCTATAATGCGCGCATGTCATCCGGCCGCGCATCCAGCAGTCCCGAGTCCCTTTGCCGCATCGGTTTGAACGCACACCTGCTGTCGCTGACCCAGTCGTATCGGGGGGCCGGCATCAACGGCTACATCTACCAGCTCTTGCGTCATCTGCCGGAGGTGGCCGGCGCAGGATATCCTTTCCGCTACATCGCTTACCTGCACGAACCGGCATTCGTCGCACCGGCCGGAATGAACGTAGTGCGCTCTCGTTGGGATACGCGTAGCCCCTGGCGGCGCATTGCCTGGGAGCAAACGCAACTGGCGCTTCTTTCGCGCAACGCAGACCTGTTGCATGGCCTGGCTTTTGCGGCCCCGCTGGCCGCAGCCTGTCCGACAGTGATTACCGTGCACGACTTGAGTTTCCTGCGCTACCCGCATGCCTTCCGCGCGTTCAACCGGCGCTACCTGAGCCTGTTTGCCCGGCTCTCGACCCGGCGGGCGGCGCGCGTGATTGCCGTCTCCGAGAGCACGCGGCAGGATGTCATCGCGCTGTGCGGCGTCCCAGCCGAGCGCGTCGTCACCGTTCCCAACGGCGTCGGCGCCGAGTTTCAGCCGGCCGCGCCCGCCGAAGTGGCCGCCTTCCGCGCGGCCAGGGGCTTGCCCGACCGCTTCATCCTCTTCCTGGGTACGCTGGAACCGCGCAAGAACCTCCGGCGGCTGCTCGAAGCCTATGCCAGCCTGCGTGCGCACCACGGTGCGGCCCTCCCGCCGCTAGTCATTGCGGGCGGCAAGGGCTGGTTTTACGAAGAAATCTACGCGGCCGCGGCCGAGCTGGCCCTCCTTGATGCTGTGATCTTCCCCGGCTACATCCCCGCCGAAGACCTCCCCTGGTGGTATCGTGCGGCGGAGTTGTTCGTCTATCCGTCCATCTACGAAGGGTTTGGCCTGCCGGTGCTCGAAGCGATGGCGTGCGGCACGCCGGTCGTCACGTCCACCGCATCTTCGCTGCCCGAAGTGGCCGGGGATGCCGCGCGGCTCGTCCCGCCGGAGGACACGGACGCGCTGGCTGATGCGATAGACGGCGTGCTGTCTACGCCTGTATTACGAGAGCAGATGTGCGAGGCCGGGCTGCGCCAGGCCGCCCGCTTTTCCTGGAGTGCGACGGCGCGGAGCACTGCGGAGGTCTACCGGGCGGCCCTGAGCCTGCCCGCAGCGGGAGGCGCGGCATGAGCCGAGATGTCCGCAAGTGGATGCCGTGGGTGACCGCGGTCACCGATGTGCTGCTCATCGTGGCGGCCCTCGGCATTGCCTATTGGCTGCGCTACGACCTCCAGCTCTTCCGCTCGGTCGATCCCGCCAACAACGTCCCGTTCACCGTGTACCTGCCGCTGGTCGCCCTGCTCACGGTCATCTGGCTGGCGGCCAGCCGCCGTGAGGGTGCATACGATGTGCGCCGCGGCCGGCCCCTGCTGGATGAGCTCTATTCGGTCATCAGCGCCACCACGCTCGCCATCATGCTGATGGTCGTGCTGGTCTTCTTCTATCGCCGCCTGTTCTATTCGCGCATCATCTTCGTGTACGCGGGCATTGCCATCGTCGTGCTCGTCGGGATTGCGCGCATCATCCGCCAGGTCGTGCTTACGCGGCTCCGGCAGGCGGGCCAGGGTGTCGATCGGGTGGTGATTATCGGCGCGGGCGAGGTCGGCCGCACGGTCATCCGCAATCTCATCGCGCAGCCGGAATTAGGCTATCGCGTCATCGGCTTCCTTGACGACAACCCGGTTAAGAGCACGACCGACATCGGCCCGATCCGCGCGCTCGGCCCGTTAGACAACCTGCCCGAGGTTATCCGCGAACACGCCATCGACCAGGTGATCATCACGCTGCCGTGGCAGTATCACCGCAAGACGGTGCGCCTGGTGACTGATTCGGAGCATGCCGGGGTACGCGCCCGCGTCGTGCCGGACCTGTTCCAGTTGAGCCTCGGCGGGGTAGACGTGGAGGCCATCAACGGGATTCCGCTCATCAGCATCAAGCAGACCACGCTGACCGGCCTGAACCTGGCGCTCAAGCGCATCGTGGACGTGCTCATTGCCGGCGCGGTGCTGTTGCTCGGCTCGCCCGCATGGCTGCTCATCGCGCTGGCCATCAAGCTGGATTCGCGCGGGCCGGTCCTGTTCAAGCAGGAGCGCGTCGGGCGCCACGGCCACCCGTTCACCGTGTACAAGTTCCGGTCGATGTACGTAGACGCGGAGCAGCGCCTCGAAGAGCTGCGCGCCCAGAATGAAGCCAGCGGCCCGTTGTTCAAGGTACGCGATGACCCGCGGCGTACGCGCGTGGGCCGTCTCATCCGCACCACCAGTCTCGACGAAATCCCCCAGTTTCTCAATGTGCTGCGCGGGGAGATGAGCATTGTCGGCCCGCGGCCCGGCTTGCCGAACGAAGTTGCTCAGTACCAGGAATGGCATCACAAGCGTCTCCAGGTGCTGCCGGGCATCACCGGCATGTGGCAGGTGAGCGGGCGCAGCAACCTGACATTCGACGAGATGGTGATGCTGGACATCTACTACGCCGAGAACTGGTCCCTCAGCCTGGACCTGCGCATCATGCTGCGCACTATCCCCCAGATTCTCTTCGGCGACGGAGCTTACTGACCGATGAATCAAGATGCCCCGACTGCACCCATGACGCAGCGGAATCACTTGCCCCATATCACGATCCTGACCGCCAACGCCGGCGGCGGGCATCGCGCCGCGGCGCATAGCCTGGCTGAAGCCCTGGACGGCCGGGCTTACGTAACTTATCTGAGCTTGATGGATGACTACGCGCCTTTCCCCATCAACACTTGGTCGGCCACCTACGGGCCCTGGGTCAATTACACCCCCTGGCTTTACCGCCTGGTCTACCGCTACGGCTCGTCGCGCGACCGGGTTCTAATGACCGAGCGGGCCGTCTATCCGCTCATCCGCCCCTGGGTGGAGAAGGGGATGCTCAGCGTCAACCCGGACCTGTTCATCAGCGTTCACCCGCTGCACACGGATGTGCCGATCTGGATTCTGCAGCAGGCCGGCCGCCGGGTTCCATTCATGACCGTGGTCACGGACCCGGTCACGCCGCCGGTGGCCTGGTTCTGTCCGGAAGTGGACCTGTGCATCGTGGCAACAGAGGAGGCGCGCAGCGTGGCGCTGGGCTGCGGCATGGCCCCGCACAAGGTGAGGGTGATCGGCCTGCCCATCCGTCCAGCTTTCCAGGCGGCGCGCGGCCAGTCGAGAACCGAAATGCGCCGGCGACTGGGCCTCGCGCCGGAACGCCCGCTGGTGCTGCTGACGGGCGGCGGCGCGGGCATTGGCCGGCTGCGCCCGCTGGCGCTGGCAATCACGCGCGGGCTGGCAGACCATCCCGCCAGCCCACAACTCGCCATCATCGCCGGACGCAACCGGGAACTCCAGCTATTGCTGCGCGCCGAACGCTGGCCCATTCCGGTCCAGGTGTTGGGGTTCGTCAACAACATGCCCGAATGGCTGGCCGCGACGGACCTGCTTATTTCGAAGGCCGGGCCGGCCACGATCGCGGAGGCCGCGTGCATGGGCGTGCCGCTGATCATCACCGATTACGTGCCCGGCCAAGAGATCGGCAACGTCGAGTGGGTGCAGCGCCACAATGTCGGCCTGTACGAGCCCAGCACGCAGGGCATCGCACGCGTGGTCGCTGACCTGCTGCGGCCTGGCAACCCTGAGCTGGCGCGCATGGCCGAGCGTGCGCTGGCGACGGCACGGCCCGATGCGGCGCGAGAGATTGCAGACGCGGCGTTGGGCTTGTTGCAGATGTAACCGCACCCGTCCCGCGGGCATCTATGAAAAAATAGATGATACGATGAAGGGAGACCACCAATGACCAACGCGAATGTAACCTGGGTAGAAGATATGATGTTTGTAGCGCAGGGCGATTCGGGCCATGCGATTGTGATGGATGCCGGGGAGTCCGCCGGCGGGCATGACCTGGGCTCGCGGCCGATGGAAGTGCTGTTGATGGGCCTGCTCGGCTGCACCTCGATGGACGTTATCAGCATCCTGAAGAAGAAGCGCCAGCCGGTCGAGGGGCTGAAGGTCTTTGCCACCGGCGACCGCAACCCAGAGAACCCGATGTATTACATGCACATCCACCTCGAATACGTCGCCTATGGCAAGGTGGACGAGCAGGCGTTGGCCCGCGCCGTGGAACTCTCCGAGACGAAGTATTGCGGCGCGTCGGCCAGCCTGAAGGGCGTCGCGAAGATCACTACCAGCATCCGCATCGAGCCGGGACCCACGGCTGCTGCGTAAGAGGGTGATGATGCCGTCTGCCACACCTCCGCACAAACAAGGGACAGTGGCCCCTGTGCAGAAGCACACCGCCACGCGCTCGCCGGCGTTTCGCATCCTCCTGGGCCTG
>JAKPQT010000229.1 GCA_029555885.1 Chloroflexota bacterium
TCAAGCCGGCGATCCTATGTTTGCCATCCCGTCTGCCACCTGCGATTTTTGCTGGAATGCCGGGATCGTGGGGGATGGCGGCGGCATCTGGAACGGCGGCACGATGACCAGCGCCTACAGCACGATTGCGGAAAATAAGGCGGGAGGCGGCGCGTTCGCTGATACGGGCGGTCGCGGGGGCGGCATCTTCAATGTCGGACAACTGACTTTTACGAAGGGAACGGTGGCCCATAATCGAGCGGGAAACGCGGGCGCCTATCGGCGTGGCCGCGTGCTGGGCCGAGGTGGCGACGGGGGCGGCATCTTTAGCCAGGGAACACTGCATCTCAGCAACAGCACGTTGAGCGGCAATCAGACCGGGTCAGGCATGTTTCATCCCGTTGGCTCTTATGGAGGATCCTATGGGCCGGGAGGCTGTGGCGGCGGCGTTTTCAATACAGGTATCGCTGAACTGGAATACAGCACGGTCAGCGGCAACCTGACGGGGGGCCGCGGCAACTGGACAACGCCCGGCGAGTGTGATGCCTATGGCGGCGGTGTATACAACCATCCAGAGGCACAGCTTAAGGTGACGGGCCTGCTCCTGTCCGAAAATAAAGCCAAGAATCAAGGCCCCGATTGTTACGGTATACTGACCTCGCAGCGGTTCAACCTGGTGCAGGATGCGGGATACTGCATCCTGGCCGGCGACGACACAGGCAACGTCATCGGTCAGGCCCCGCTTTTGGCTCCTTTGGCTGATAACGGCGGGGCAACCTGGACACACGCATTACTGCCGCGCAGCCCCGCCCTGAATCGGACAGATTGCCGGGGGATTAACGATATGCCACTGACGGCCGACCAGCGCGACGTGAAGCGTCCGATGGACTACAGGTGTGATATCGGCGCGTATGAACGAGCGCCGAGCGTGCTGCTGCCCTACATAAGACGCTAAGCGGCAACGGCCCCCACTCAGGCTGCCTGCGCTGGTCAGCTCAGGCCCAGGGGCGCGCGAGCAGACGACTGCCCGCACGGCGCAGCAGCCGGCGCACGGCGATGTAGAGCGGAAAGGCGGGGTTGAAAAGGGCGCGGAAAAGGAACGGATGGGCGAGATACGCCACGTCGATGCGGTCCAGCCGGAGCGGGTCGCTGTCATCCTCCACGAGGCCGGGCCGCGCCGTACATGCACCCGCAAAGCTCTCGCCGGTGATGGCGCGGACGGCCGGCGTGTGGCGGCCGTAGGGGTAGGCGAAGAGCGTCACCGCGTGGCCGACCTGCGCTTCGATGGCCGTGCGGCTGCCGGCCACCTGCGCCCGTACTGCGTCCTCGGCCAGCAGGTCGAGCCGCGGGTGGTCGAGCGTATGCGCGGCCACCCGCAGCCCGTCGCGGTCCAGTTCGCGCACCTGGCTCCACGTGAGCATGGGCTCGGGCCTGACCTGCGGCGGCTGGCCCGGCCAGCCGTTGTCGCGGTCGATGTGGTTGGCAACCAGGAAGACGGTGGCGGGGAACCCGTAGCGTCTCAGCACGGGCCAGGCTTGATCATAGACGCTGCGCAGCCCATCATCGAAGGTGATGGCGAGAGCCCGAGACGGTAAGGGCAGGTCGCGGCGCAGCCGGTCGACGACCTCTCCCAGGGGCAAGACGCGCACGCCCGCCCTGTGCAGCGAGGACATCTGCCACTCGAACAGGGCGGGCGTGATGGAGGTGAGCGCGGCTGCGCTCACCCCGTGGTACATCAGGACGGGGAACCCGCCGGTCATCCCTTGCGGCGGGCCGCGTCGCGGGCATGGGCAATGCCGTTGTACACGACCGCGATGAAGGCCCCGAACAGGAAGCCGATTAACAACCCATAGGCGAAGCCGACGAAGCTGCCGCCCACCGTGACGCTGTAGCCGGGCAGGTATTGCCCCAGCAATCCCAGGTGGGGACCGACGATTGGTCCTCCCTTGATGACGAGCCACAGGGTCAGCACGAACAGCGTGATGCCGCCGACCAGGCCGAACGCGATGCCGTTGACGACGGCATTCAGCCGCATCACGCGGATCATCACGATGTCTTCAAGGCCAGTTTCATTGTTGTTTGCCATAATGCTGACCATTATACGCCTAATACAGCGATTTCCAGAAAAGCCGCAGCTTGGCTTCGCGCTCGATCGCCTGCAGGGACACCAGGATGCTCAGATTGCGCACACTGCTCGCCAGCCACCCGAGCAAGAAGCCGATTGCAAACGCATACGCAAAGCCGATGAACGCACCGGACACACTCACGGAGTAGAAGGGGAACAGTTGGGTCAGCAGCCAGAGCCCGGGTTCCTCACCAGCGACTGTCATCAACATGGTCAGCAGCGTAGCCACAAACAGGCCCAGCCCACCTGCCAGCCCCAGCGCGACACCCATTGCCACCGGGTCGAGCTTCGGGAAGCCCTGCGCCAGTTGCTCGCGCACGATCTCCTTGACCTCCTTTTCGCGGATCTCCTCGTGGTATTCGCCGTCGGTGTTGACGCTCCACAGGTCGTTGCGTTCGCCCAGCACGACATTGCGCACGGCCAATATGCCCGTCATCATGGCGTGATCCTGGTTGTTATAGCGGTGCAGGCCGTTGCGCCCGATGGTGACGAGGTTGTCAAGCGACTCAACGAACCCGCGCACATGGCTGAGGTGCTCGCGGTAAGTGCTGTCATACACCGGGTAGGACTTCTCGACGCGATGTACGCACCCGTCGATCACGTCTGTGCGCTGTGCCAGCCCCATCCTCGCCAACTCCTGCGTGCCAAGCTCGACGAGGTCTGCATCGGCCATGTTCCACAGCTCGTCGCCCTCGTTGCAGAAGTACTCCAGCCCCAGGCTGGTCTTGCTCTGGTCCGGCACCATGTCCGGGCTCCAATTTTTGAAGTTCTGGATGCGGCCTACTTTGACATCCGGCTCGTGGACGTAAATCCAGTTGTCGGGAAAGAGGTCCGCCTGATCGATGATGAGGCAGACGGTGAGAAAGTCGCGGTACTTGAGTGACGAAGCGGCCTCGACCACCGGCGCCGGTGCGTCTTCCATCCGCTCGACGAGTTCGCGCACGGACATGCTGGTGATGAAGTCGGAGCCGGCGATGAGTTCCTCGACGCCGTTGCGCCGGATCACCACGCCGGTCACACGGCTGCCCTCGCGGCAGATCCGCACCACCTCAGCGTTGAGGAGCACTTGCCCGCCTCTGCGCTCGACTTCCGCCTGCACGGCCTTCCACATCATGCCGGGGCCCCGGCGCGGGTAATCGAACTCCTCGATCAGCGACGTAATCTTGTCTTTGGGCCGGATGAACATGCTCACGATGGCGCTGCCCAGCGACAGATTCTTGATGCGCTGCTGCGCCCACTCCGCTGACAGCTCGTTGGTGGGGATGCCCCACACCTTCTCCGTGTAAGTCTTGAAGAACGTCAGGAACAGCCGCCTGCCGAAGCGGTTTGTGACCCACTGCTCGAAGGTGCGTTCCTCCTGCGACGGCCAGATCTGCCACTGCACATAGCTGAGGAAATTCAGGAAGCCATCGACCAGGCCAAGCTCCTTCAGCGCATTGAGCGGCCGCAGCGGGTAGTAAAAGAATCGCTTCCGGTAGAAGATACGCGAGAGCCGCGGGCGGCGCAGGAAATCGGGGCCCAGGATCTCGCGCCACATCTCATTGACCTCGCGGGACTTCGTAAAGAACCTGTGACCTCCCATGTCGAAGTAATAACCCTTGTAGTTTTCCGTGCGGGCAATCCCGCCCACCTGATCGCGCTTTTCGATGACGATCGGGCGGATATTCAGCTTTGTCAGTTCATAGGCCGCTGTCAGGCCGGCGGGTCCGCCGCCGATGATGACAACTTGCCGTTCAGGCAACTGCCCGGATTCCATCGTTTCCACGCTCGAAGTCACCTTTGCCCTCCCTCATAAACGCCTCAAAAACATTCAGGGCTATTGTTGTCGATCTCTCCCAGGTAAACTCACTGGCGCGCTGCAGTCCACGCTCGCGCAGAGCCGCGCGCACACGATCGTTCCCAAGCACCTCCTCCAGACAGGCTTGCAGTTCACGCGGCGAGGCCGGTTCGAACAACAGCGCCGCCTCGTTCACCACCTCCGGCAGCGCACCCGCACGGCTGGCGACCACTGGCGTCCCGCAGGCCATCGCCTCCACGGCAGGCAGACCGAAACCTTCATCAAAGGATGGCAGCGCCAGCGCCGCGGCCGCATTGTAGATATGCACCAGGTCCTCATCCGGCACGAAGCCGGTGAAACGGACGCGGCCCTGCAGCGCGGGCACGGCTGCGGCCCGGCGGAGTGCATCGTACCCCGACAGGAAAGCATCTCCGGTGTAGTCACCGACCAGCACGAGTTGCACGTCCGGCCAGGCGCCGTTTGCGACCAGCGCGGCAAAGGCCTCCAGCAGGGCGGGCAGGTTCTTGTGTGGGCTCAAGCCGCCCACGTACAGGATGAAGCGCCCCTCTCCTGCAATGCCGTATCGGTGCAACACCTCAGTCGACGCGCCATCCCGGGGCAGCGGTCTGAATTCGCGGCCCGCGGCATCTGGGATGACGACCACCCGATCCGGAGACACTCCGAAATGCGCGACGATCGCGCGCTTGGCAGTCTCGCTGACCGTGGCAATCGCGCCTGGGCGGCCTGCTTTCGTCGCCTGGCGCACGGCATAGCGCGTCTTCAGCGTCCACATCAGCCGCGTGCGCGGGGACGAGAAAGTCAGGTGCGGGAAACGCTCCGGGATCGTGTCATGAATCGTGACCAGGACTGGCACGCGCGGCGGAACCGGAAAGTATGTGTAGACCGAAGGAAAGTAGAACAGGTCCAGGCCCGCGGCCTGCTGTGCTACGGCACTGCGCATGGACCACAGATCGCGCAGCGCGCGACTCCCTGTAGCAGAGGCCGCCTCGACGGCGGACTGGCGTGTCTCCGCGACTACCTGTTGGGCGGCGGCCGGCAGGTCGTCGCACTGCGCGGCGGTGGCGGCATCCAGGAAGAACGTATACCGGTTGCGCCCGTCCACCGCCAGCAAGGTGGTCAGCAGCTCGCGCGTGTAGCGGCCGTAACCGCGGCGGTTTGCCCAGCAGTTGCCATCCACGCCGATGTGCAGGCCAGAGTTGCTCATACGTCCACCCTCAGCGTGCCCGGTGCATCGGCGAGCTGGATGCGCGGGGCTGGCGATGCAAGATAACGCATGGCGAACAGCCGGGCCGCGATCCACACCACGGCCTCGGCGACTACGAGGCCGGCGGCCGCGCCTGCCGGTCCGCCGAGCAGGTAGCCGCCCGGGATGGCCGCCAGGGCCGTCGCTGCACCCAGCGCCGAACACACCATCTCGGCCTGCTGTCGACCGGCGGCGATGAGCCCGAAGCGATAATGCCCGCTCAACAGAGCCAACAGCCAGACGAGAGCCAGCCAGCGGAGCGCCCCGGCCGCCGCCGCGAACTGCGTGCCGTAGATGACGGTCGTTGCCAGACCGCTCAGCGCGATCCAGGCCAGCGTTAGGATGGGGCCCAGCACGCCGACCAACCGCATGGAACGGCCCACGAGAGTGCGATACGACCCATCCGCCCGCGTCCAGCCGCGCGCCAGAGCGGGGAGCAGGTTGAAGAAGTAGAGCCAGACGAAGGTGTGTGCGGCGAGCAGGATACGCATGGCCGCGCCGAAGTAACCCAGGTCCGCGGGAGTGGCGACGATGCCCAGGATGGCGGTCGCGCCGAACATGCGCGCGGTCCAGAACATCTGGCTCAACCCGATGGGCACGCCCTCTGCCAGCAGCCGTCGCGAGAAGCGGAACTGCACCTGCAACCTGCCGCCGAGCGCGCGGCGGTACAGGAGAAGACCCAAGCTGGCCGCCGCCCACGCGCCCAGCGTCTCCGCCACCGCGGCCAGCCAGAACTGCTCCGGCGTGCGGACGAACGCGATAATGACGAAAGCGTAGATGCTCTGCCGGATGACCTGCAACAGCGCTACCGGCCACATGCGTTCGTGGCCCTGGAACACCCACTGGAGCAGGAAGGGCAGCGCAAACAATCCCAGCCCGTAGAGCAGCAGGAGCGACCCGGCGGGCGAGGACCGGCCCGCCAACAGCGCCAGCGCAGTCACCGCAAGATACGCCAGCCCCGCCAGCAGGATGCGCGCGGCCACAATCTCCGCGACGAGCGGCCCGGTGCGCTCCGGCGTCCGGGCAATCTCGCGTGCGCCGTACGGCCCGAAGCCCTGATCCACCACCAGTCCGGCGATGAGCAGGACGGAGATGGCGAACTCGACGTAGCCGAAACGCTCCGGGCCGATGACGCGTGCCAGGTAGGCCACGGCGACGAAGGTCAGGACCTTGCTCGCGGCCTCTGCAAGGGCCAGCCACGCGAAGTTGCGTCCCAGCTTCACTGCGCCTGCACCGGCCCATCCAGCAGGGTGATGGGTTCGCGCTCGCCGCGCGGTAGCTCCGTGGGCTGCTGCCAGGCGCGGGCCGCGACCATCGTCCGGGCCAGATGCTGCGGCTGGAACACGATGCTGGGCCAGAGGAAGACCTCGGTGGTGCAGTGGCAGTCCTTCGCGGCAATCGAGGCACGCAGCTCGTGCGCCTCCGGCGAATCCCAGATTTCCCAGAAGGATTTCTCGCGCAGGTTGCCCAGCGGCTTGTGCAGCTCGCACACGCCCACGTCGCCGTTCGCATAGACGACTGCGCTGATCCTACCCGCGCGGCAGGGGATGACCTGGCGACCCTGTTCCATCGTCTGCATCTTGGCCCACTGGAGCATCGGCTCGACGCTGCCGCCGTAGCGGCCGGTCTCGCGCGTGCTCCACAGCCGGCGGATGTACTCGTAGAGCTCGCCGTACTCGGCCACCGAGGGCGCGAGCAGGGAGGGGTTCTTCCGGTCCCCGCGGATCACGGCCAGGTTGTGATGATCCATCTGCGGACAGCGTTCGAACAGGTAGGTCGTCAGCCTGCGGATTTCGTGCAGATTCTGGTTGGTCGCGGTCGCGACCGAGTGAATGCGCAGCCGCGGGTCGCGGCGCTGAATCTCGGCCAGCGCATCATAGGTCTGCATGGACCGCCCGAAGCTGCCCGGCACGCCGCGGAACTCGTCATGGTACTCCGGCATCCCGTCGAGCGACAGCTCCACGGCGAACAGCTCCAGCTCCGGCTCCTCGAGGGTCTCCGTGACCTGCTTGACGATTCTGTCGGTGTAATAGCCGTTGGTGGGCACGTAAATCTGGCGTGCCTGGTTGTGGGTGATGAACTGGCGGCAGATCTCGCTGAACTCCTTGCGCAGGAAGGGCTCACCGCCGGACAGGTTCAGGTTTTCGATGCGCCCCAACGAGCGCGAAAGCGCGAAGATTTCATCCTTTGTCAGGTCCGACCTGCTGTTCAGGTTGCGCCAGTAGAAGCAGTGATCGCACTTCATGTTACAGATGGAGTTGATGAAGAGGACCAGGAACGGGGGGCTGGGCAGACGCTGGTAGTTGGTCAGCGTCAGCCGCGCGTGACGTTTTACTCGCTCAGTGAATCGCATTGTCATTTCACCACTTCCAATCTCAAACCGATCAATCCAGCCGCTGTGCAGCGGCTTGCGCCTCGGCTACGATATCAAAGTACTGTGTCAGGTGGGCCTCCGGGGTCCACCATTGCAGGAAAGCGCGATAGCCGTTCTCGCCGAGCGCCGCGCGGGTCTCCGGTGAGCTTGCCATCCGGTGCAGTGCGGTCAGCAGTTCATGGTCCGTGCGATAGACAAAGCCTCCGCCGCTGTCCTGCACCACCTCGGGCAGCGCGCCCAGGTCGCGGACGATCGCCGGAGTCTTGCGGGCGAATGCCTCGACGATGATAACGCCGAACGTCTCATAGGTGATCGACGGCACCACACAGGAGAGCGCATGGTAATACAAGTTGCCTAGCTGGCGTTGTGACAGAGCACCCAAAAACTTGATTTGCGGGTTATTTGCTGCGGCCTCGCGCAGCGTTTGTTCGTGCGTGCCGGTCCCCGCGATAAGCAGATCGTAGGGTACATCGCACCGCTGCCACAGGTCGATAAGGGTCTGCACGCCCTTGATGGCCTCCAGGCGACCCACGAACAGGAAGTAGGGAGCCTCTTGCGGACGCGGCCCCGGTGTCTGCCAGTCAGCGTCGGCGCGTTCGATGAAGTACGGCAGATGGCCCACCGGCTGCGGGAAGCCGCGTGCCGCGTGCATCTGCGCGGTAAATCGGCTGGGCGACAGGAAGCGGTCCACATGCCGGCTGGCACGTGCCAGCAGCCCCGTGTAGCGCCAGAGTTGGGGCGGACGTTTGGCGAGCAGCGTGCAGCGCAGGCATTCCGGCTTCTCGCAGGCCCGGCTGTTGAACTTCCAGAGCACGTGCGTCGGGCAGACCAACCAGTGCTCGTGCGTGGTGTATAGCTTCACCGGACGGTAGCCGGTTTGGCCGAGTGTGAGCACTTCGGGGCCGAGCAGCGAGATGTTGTGATAGTGGATCACATCGTAGGGCGCGGCGTCGAGCAGCGCATCGATGGCGCGACGCTTCAGATAGGCGCGGCCCGTTTGTTGGGTCAGGAACGGCGACAGCGCGCCGAGGCGGCTGCGCAGGCCGTGGACGTGGACGTGCGGGTGCTCCCGGAAGGCGATTTCGGGTTCCGCCGGATGCAGCAGGTGATACGCGTCGATGCAATGCACCACATCGACGTGATGCCCCCGGTCGCCGAGCGCGTGCGCCAGCCGGTAGATGTACATCGCATCTCCGCCGAAGCTGTAGGGTGGGTAGAAAGTGGTCAGGTGGAGGAACCGCAACGGTTGGTTGATGTGTATCTTCCTCGACATGATCGTTTAGTGAACGCCGTGTGAAGCCTGTTCTTCGCGCTGTTCTGCTGTGTTACGCGCTGGCGGGCCAGGCAAAGGCTTTTCGGTCACAGGCCCGTCCTTTGCGGGCCTCAGATAGCCGTACAGCTCTCCGCAGGACCAGGCCAGGGTCAACGGGAGGAGATAGAGCAGCGCGCTGATGAACCGCCCTCCAAGCTGCTTGTTCGTGAGGGCTTTTTGTGCCAGTCGAGCCAGCCGGACAAGCGGAATGGCCGGGCTTAAGAGGATCAGTACTGCCCGTGTGGAGCGCCTCACCATCGTGGCACGCTTCGCGCCGTAGACCCATCCCCACTGGAAGCGTTCCCGCATCGCTTCGCTGAACACCAGATGCCCTCGATTCTGGCGGACCACAATCTGCGGCCTTAGCCACAAGGTCGCGCCGCGCTGCGCCAGGCCGGTGTGCAGCTCGGTCTCGTGATAGCGGTGACGCCAAAGCCCGCGGTTGGCTGCCAGCGCTGCGGCCTTGTATGACACATTGACATCCGTCAGGGCGGGCTGCGAGCCCTCGGTCAGCGGCAGCGCGTAGCGCCCGAAGTCCATGAAGTAGATTGCCCAACCCAGAAGCCCACGGCCCGCATACTCTACTGCGCCGCCGATGACGGCGTGTGGCAATTGATGGGCCATCACAACCTGTGCACTCCAATCGTTATCTGGAATAACTGTGTCTTCAATCAAGGCTACGATCTCACCCTGACAAGCGTTCATTCCGCGCGCCTTCAGCGTATCGTGGACTTCGTGCTGCGCAACGTAATGCCGACGGCCTGATGGTACAGAGTCACATTCCACTGGCAAGAAGGTCACCGCGGGAAAGCTCCCTGCCAGAAGGTCGTAGCCTGCCGCTTGGGCGTCGTGTGGGACCACGATTTCTTCGACATGGTCGGGGGATTGCGCAAGAAGGGCCGTCAGGCAGCGGCAGACGAACTCCGGTCCGCCGACGGGCACGATGACGACGGAGAGCGATATGCTGTCTTGCGCCCGAGATTGACTATCCGTCACGGCTATACCAACGCGTTTCGATACCACTCGATCGTCTCGCGCAGCGCATCCTCGATTCCATATCGGGCCTGCCAACCGAGCACGCGGCGGGCCTTGGTGCAGTCAAGATATTGCGCACGGATTTCGTGGCTGGCCTCGTTCAGGATGTGCGGCTGCAAGTCCTCGCGATCGAGCAGCCGCAGGATGGACTGGACCACTTCCAGGACCGACAGCGGCTTTTCGGTCGCAAAGTTGAACGCCTGGCCCACGCAGCTATCGTCCGGCAGCCGCTCGGCCAGGCAAAGATACGCCTCGACCGCATTGCGCACGTAAATGTAGTCGCGCACGTACTGCCCGTCGCTGCGGATGACCGGCGGCTCGCCGTGCAACACGGAGCGGACCGTGCCGGGAATCAGACGGTTGAAGTTCAGGTCACCCCCTCCGAACAGGTTGCCGCAGCGCGTGATGGCAAGGGGCAGCCCGTAGGTGTGATAGTACGACAGCGCAATCAGGTCGGAGCACGACTTCGACACATCGTAAGGGAAGCGGCCTTGCAGCGGCATGTCCTCGGTGTAGGGCAGGTGATCGTGTGAGCCATACGCCTTGTCGCTCGAGGCCACCACGATCCGCCGGATGAGCCGGACATTGGTTCGGCAGGCCTCCAGCAGGTTCCACGTGCCCCGGATATTGGCCTCGAATGTGGACAGGGGCGAGCGCGCCGACATACCGACGATGGTCTGCGCACCCAGGTGGAATACCGAGTCGATCTCGTACTCGTTCAGCGCACGCACGAGCAGCGCCTCGTCCTCCAGTTCGCCGCGCACGACATTCGTGCGATCGAGCAGGCCCCCGCTGACCAGGCGGCTGCGGGGCACCCAATCGCGGACCAGGCAGGTGACATTGGCGCCTTCGGCCAGCAGGCGCTCGACCAGCCACGAGCCGAGCAGACCGGTCGCGCCGGTGACAAAGACGTTGCGCTGCTGCCAGCCGCTCACCAT
>JAKPQT010000305.1 GCA_029555885.1 Chloroflexota bacterium
GCGACGATACGCCCTGGTCCAAGGGGCTGCTCGCCTCAGCCTACGCCTCTCGCGGGATCAAGGTGCGCTTCACCTCCGGCACCGGCTCCGAATGCTTGATGGGGCACGCGGAGAGCCGTTCCATGCTGTACCTCGAGGCGCGTTGCCTCTTGGTAACGCGCGGTGCGGGCAGCCAGGGCGTGCAGAATGGCTCCATCAGTTGCGTGGCGCTGCCCGAGTCGCTGCCTGGCGGGGTGCGGGTCATTCTGGCCGAGAACCTGCTGGCGTCCATGCTCAACCTGGAGGTGGCAGCCGGCAACGACGCGCTGGCCTCTCATTCGGACATACGCAAGACTGCGAAACTGATGTGCCAGTTCATACCGGGCGCGGATTTCGTCCACTCGGGGTACTCTGCCATGCCGCGCTACGACAACCTCTTTGGAGGCGGCTGCTTCGACGCGGACGAGTTCGATGACTACCTCGTCCTGCAGCGGGACATGCGTGTGGACGCCGGCTTGCATCCCGTGCGTGAAGAGGACGTCATCTCCACCCGAGAGCGCGCCGGGCGGGCCATCGCGGCCGTGTACGCGGGCCTTGGCTTTCCGCCGATCACGGCGGAAGAGATCGCCGCGGCAGCCACCGCTTACGACAGCCGCGACATGCCCGACCGGGACGTTCCGACAGACCTGGCCGCCGCCGAATGCTTTCTCGACGACGACCGCACAGCGGTCGACGTGGTGCGCGCTCTGGACGCGGCCGGCTTTCCGGAGGTTGCCGAGCGGGTGCTCGAGATGAGCCGCCAGCGGGTGCTCGGGGACTATTTGCAGCCGGCCGCCATCCTCGCGGAAGGCTTCCACGTGTTGAGCGGGATCAACGATGCGAACGACTACCGTGGCCCCGGGACGGGGTACCGTCTGGTTGGGGAACGGTGGCGCTGCGTGCAGGACCTCCCGCAGGCGCGCGACCCGTCTGAGATGCTGGCTGGTCAGGGGGAAGGTCGCAGCCCGCGCCTCGTCCCGCTCGGGCCCGCGGCGCGCGGCCACGGGCCGGAAGTGGTGGTGGCGGTGGGGCCCGCCTTCAACGGCGCGCTGACCAGGACAATCGGCGGGCTGCCGCACGAAGAGGTGTTGCGGCGCATCTTGACCGGCATCGCGGCCGAGGGCCTGACGGCGCGCATCGTCCAAGTGCACCATACTGCGGACTGCGCGGCGATCGGGTACGCCGGCGCAGGGCTCAGCGGCTCTGGAGTCGCCATCGGCCTGCAATCCCGCGGCACGACGGTCATCCATCGCGCGGACCTGGCGCCACTGAACAACCTGGAGTTGTTCCCGCAGTCGCCGAATCTGACGCTGGAGTCATACGAGCAGATCGGGCGCAACGCGGCACGTTACGCGCGTGGGGAACAAGTGCGGCCAGTGCCCGTGCAGATCGACAACTGGGCGCGGCTGCGGCTGATCGTCAAGACGATGCTCCTGCACCATCGCGAGTGTGAGGAAGTGCGGACGGGCGTGCCGCCAACGGAGCTCGCGTTTGACTGGGAGCCTGAAGTGCGGGGGTAAAGAAGGCATGAGCAGTTCGAACGACAAGACGGCGAGGGAAGCGCGCTATCCGCTCGGCGGCCCGGGACGCGACGATGTGCGATCACGGACCGGGAAGCGCCTCGGCGACCTGACGATCGAGGCAGTGCGCGCGGGGCAGGTGCGCGGGGAAGACCTGGCCATTCATCCCGATACGCTGCGCATTCAGGCCAGCCTCGCTGAGGAGG
>JAKPQT010000241.1 GCA_029555885.1 Chloroflexota bacterium
GCTATGGCCTGTGAGGTGCCCGTCGTGGGCTCCGATTCCGGCGAGATCCCAGAAGTGCTCGGCGATGGCGGCCTGACGTTCTCGGAGGGTCGCGCGGAGGCTCTCGCCGGTCGGATCACAGAACTGCGGCTCGATCCCGCGCGTCGGCGATCTTTGGGGCGCGCCGGGCGCCAGCGCGTGCTGGAGCATTACACACACGCCCGCATCGCTGCACAGACCGCGGCGCTATACGCGTGGATGCTGCAGAGCGTGCCACGTCGCCAAGCCTGAGCCGGGCGTGGGCCACTCGCGTGGCCGCGGTGGTATGGTCTTGTCCGCCGGAGGGCGGGTGGTATAATCGCGGCGTGGAATCGCTGAGCACCCCGACCGGTCCGGCTATAGGCCTCGACGCGCATCTCCTGTCTCTCGATGAGACCTATCGCGCCGCTGGCGCCAGTCGCTATATCTACCAACTGCTGGAGCACCTGCCGGCCGTGGACCGTGACCTCCGGCTACACGCCTACCTGGCGGATCGTCGCGTGGCGCTCCCCGGCTGGACCTACCATCGTTCCCGCTGGCCGACCCGGCGGCCGGCGGTGCGTATTCTCTGGGAGCAGGTCGCTCAGCCCATCGAGGCGCGCCGCGACAGGCTGCATCTCGTCCATGCGCCCTTCTGTGTCGGACCGCTCTTAGGGGGCTGCCCGCTGGTGGTCTCGATACATGACCTCAGTTTCTACCGCTATCCCGAGTTGTTCCACCCAGCCAACCGGCGCTACCTGCAGCAGGCCACGCGGCTGAGCGCGCAGAGAGCCCGATTGGTGCTGGCCAGTTCGGCCAGCACACGGGACGACGTGGTGGAAGTCCTGAGTGTGCCGCACGAACGCGTCGCAGTGGTGCACCTGGGAGTGGACGACGCGGTGTGCCCGGTGACGGACCGGCAGCGCTTGACGGCGTTCCGCGAAAGGCACGGGCTTCCGGAACACATGATCCTGTATCTGGGGACGCTGGAGCCGAGAAAGAACCTGCCGACGCTTCTTGCTGCGTACGCGCGCCTGTGCGCGCGGCCGGGGTTTGCGCATCGCCTCGTCATCGCCGGCGGCAAAGGCTGGTACTATGACGAGATCGAGGCTGCGGTGCAGCGCTACGGTCTCGCGGATCGCGTGCTCTTCCCGGGCTACGTGGCAGATGCGGAGCTGCCGCTCTGGTACAGCGCGGCCGACCTGTTCGTCTACCCCTCGCTGTATGAAGGGTTTGGCCTGCCGCC
>JAKPQT010000247.1 GCA_029555885.1 Chloroflexota bacterium
TGAAAGCGTGCGCCTGGGCCGCACGCGCGGCCGCAATGACCTCCGCCTCGGTCGCATCGGGCCGGCCGAACGCGATGTTCTCTCGGATGGGCGCGGCGAACAACAGCGTCTCCTGCAATACGATGCCGATCTGGTCGCGCAGCGAGTTGAGCGTGACCCCGCGGATGTCGTGGCCGTCGATGGTGATGCGTCCCTCGGTCGGGTCGTAGAAGCGGGGTATCAGATTGATGATGGTGGACTTGCCCGACCCCGTTGCACCCAGCAACGCAATGACCTGGCCGGGCCGCGCCTCGAAGCTCACATCGGACAGGACCTTGTGGCGGCGGAAATATGCAAACGAGACGTTTTCGAAGCGCACGTGCCCTTGCACCGCAGGCAACGGCACCGCGTCCGGGGCCTCGCGAATCTCGGACTCGGCATCGAGGATTTCGAAGATGCGTTCGCCGGCCGCCGCGGCCATCGCCAGCATCGGGATGATGTTCCCCACCCGGCGGATCGGTTGGATGAGCTGGCCCACGTATGTCGAGAAAGCCACCAGCTCGCCCAGCGTCAACCGCCCCTGGATGGTCAGCCAGCCGCCGAACCCGATGATACCTACTGTGCCGAAGTTGGCAATCAGGTTGAGTAGCGGTTCGTTGGCTGCCTGCAGCCGCGCCTGCCGGGCGGACAGGTTGAACCACTTCTCGTTCTCCTCGTCGAACCGGGCAATCTCCGCCGGTTCCTGTGCAAAGGCCCGCACGACCCGCGCGCCGCGCAGATTCTGCTCCAGCCGCGTGGTGAGCGTGGCGAGCTGCTGCTGGATGGTGAGTGAGAGCGGACGCATCTGCTTGCCGAAGACGAATGCCCGGTAGCCGAGCAGCGGGACGGTCAGCAGCGCCAGCGCGGCGAGTCCGGGATTCATCCAGACCAACATGATCGCCGTGCCCAGCGCCAGCACGCCTCCCTCCGCGAGCCGGAGGATGGCGCGACCTGTCAGGAACCGGATGCGCTCGACATCCTGGATGGCCCGCGAGAGCAACTGGCCGGTCTCGGAGCGGTCATGGAAGGAGAAGGAGAGGCCCGCGAGCTTGGCATGGAGCGCGTTGCGCAGGTCGTAGGCCACGCTCTGCGACGCGGTCTCCGTCCAGCGGCCCTGGAAGTAGACGATGACCCCGCGCAGCAGCGTGAGGCCGAGCAGACCCGCCACGGCACGCGCGAGCAAGTCGGTGTCCTGGCCGCCGATCCCGCGGTCGATGATCCAGCGAATGAATTGCGGGATGGCAATCGCCAGCCCGGCAATGGCGACTACTGCGAGATAGGAGCCG
>JAKPQT010000261.1 GCA_029555885.1 Chloroflexota bacterium
AGCGGCAGCGATGCGCCGACATACGCCAACAGCAGTGTGTTGGTCATCGAGGCGATATGGTCGCGGCCGATGACCATGCTGTGCCGGAAGAGCTGCGACCAAGTGAGCTGCGGATTGGCACGATGCAGCTCGAACGTGGCGGACGCCTGGCCGACGGCCACATCGTCGATCACGCCGACCGCGCCGACCACGATGCCGCCGAGCAGCACCCCGCGCAGGTTGACCTGCATCTCTCCCAGGTACGCGAGGAACCCGGCCTCCTCGGAGCCGAACCCGGCCAGATGTCCGAGCCGGACAAAGAGCACGGATAACAACGCGGTCGCCAGCAGGCTCACCGTCAGGCCGGCCAGCGCAGTGTGGGTCTTCCAGGTCCACCCATAGGTGAGGTACAGCGAGGCCGTCATCAGCAACAGGGCGCCGAACAGGCAGACGAGCAGCGGGTCGTGTCCGGCCATGATGCCGGGGATGATGAAGCCGGCGATGCCGAGCACGCTGATGCCCATGCTGACCAGCGCGCGCAGCCCCACCGAGCGTCCGACGACGATCGCGGCAACGGCAAACAGCAGCGTCAGGATGAGCAGCGCGGGCCAGCGCACGAAATCGGAGATGTAGTACTGCTCTCCATCCGGCCCGGCGGCACGCTCCAGGAGCACCCGGTTTCCCGCAGCCACACGCGTGCCTTCAGTCAGGACAGTTGTCTCCCCGTGCAGCACCTCGATGCGCTGGCCCCGCTGGCTGCCGCGGGCAATCTCCACCAGTACCCGCTGGACCGGCTGCGTCTGCCCTGCGATGACAAGTTCCTCCTCGGCCAGCACCTCGACGACACGGCCCTCCAGCGTCTCCCCGGCCGCAGCTTCACCCTGCTGCGCGGGCGGGGTGAAGAACAGCCAGCTCACGAGCAGCATGACAGCCACCGTGATCACCGCGACCCACAGATGCCTGGGGACAGCGCGCGCCAGCAAGTCGATAGGGTCGTCTGCGTCCGTGGGTGGCGTCTGGTTCACTGTGGCATTATCCTGTCTGGCCCAGCCTGCCGGGCCGTCCTACAATTCGATGGTCGTGCCGGCCACGCCGAAATGCACGAGGGCTGGCCCCAACGCCTGCGCGAGGGTCAGGATCGCCGTTTCGCCCGTGCAGTGGCCGGGATAGACAGCTTGCAGCGCGGGCAACGCCGCCAGGGTTGCACCGGTGCGCGCCAGGTCTTCCGCGGTCACACCTGCCAGATGGAGTCCGCCCGCAATCAGCGCAAGAGGCTGAGGGAAATGGCGGGCTATGTGAGCCAGAGTATTGAGCAGGCCCGCGTGACAGCAGCCGCAGAGCAGCGCCAGCCGATCGCCGGCGTCCAGCACCAACGCCATGTCATCGCGGTATGCATCGGCAACCAGCTCCCCAGCGTCCGCCATCAGCAGGCCTTTGCCCCGGCCCTCGAACTCCCGCCGATCGGTGATCTCGCCGCTCGTCCACACGCCCGGCACAATCTGCTGCGGTTCGACACTCAGCTTAAGCGTCAGCCCCTCTGCCAGCTCCGCCCGGCCCAGAGGCAGGCCAATGGGCTTGGCCACGCCGTCCCGCTGCGAATACCGCTCGCGGAACAGGTCTGCATTGGCAAAGAGCGATATACCCGGCCGAAGCTGGCCGAGCAGGGCCGGCAGACCGCCGGTGTGGTCATAGTGTGCGTGGCTGATGGCGAGTGCGTCGATGCTCAACGGATCGATGTCGAACCGCCTGAGATTGTGCAATAACACCGTCCCGCTCTGCCCCGTGTCGAAGAGGACGCGCTGACCGGCTGTCTCGATAAGGTAGGCCAGCCCGTGCTCGCCCCACAGACCAGAGCTGAGTTGAACTGCATTGTCGACCAGACAAGTTATCTTCATCCGAAGCTCCCTTTGGCGGCGTGACAACGCGGACCGCCACACAAACGTCACGGTAGGATTGTAATTCACGGGCAACCGTTGTCCAAACTTGCGGCTGACCGGGTGTATAATAGAGGCATACCGAGGAGGGTGAATATGCACTGCCGCATGATTCGTCTCGCTGCTCTTGTTCTGGTTGCCATCCTGCTGGTCACGCTCACAGCCGCTTGTGGGCGATCGGCGCGCAACGCCGTCCCTGAGCGCAAGCCGGCGGAGAACACCGCGCTCGCGACGTTCACGACTGCGGATTTCTCGGGCGCGGGCCTCTGCGCCGCGTGCCACACGGGCCTGAAGGATGAGGCCGGTGCGGATGTGTCGATGCCCACCATGTGGCGCTCCACCATGATGGCAAACGCGGCCAAAGACCCGGTCTGGCAGGCCAAGGTTAGCTCGGAGGTGGCCCGTTTCCCCGCGCTAAAACAGGTCATCGAAGAAAAGTGCACCAAGTGCCATATGCCGATGGCCGTGACCCAGGCCGAGGTCGAGGGCCAGGCCATCGCAGCCCTCGATAAGGGGTTCTTCAGCGCGAACCATCCGCAGCACCCCGCAGCGATCGAAGGCGTCTCCTGCACGCTCTGTCATCAGCTCCAGAGCACGAACTTCGGCCAGCCGGCCAGCTTCAGCGGCGGCTATGATGTGGATACCAGCACCGCGCCGCCCAACCGCCCGATCTATGGCCCCTACGAACAGCCAGAAGCGCAGGTCATGCTTGCCAGCACCGGGTTCGTCCCAACCTATGGCCCGCACATGGACTCGGCCGAACACTGCGCCACCTGCCACAACCTCTACACCCCTTACGTGGATGCCCAGGGCAACGTGCTGGGCGAGTTCCCCGAGCAGACGCCCTATACCGAGTGGCAGCACAGCAGCTTCGGAACGGATGCGACCTCCTGCCAGAGCTGCCACATGCCCCAGGCACAGGGCGGCGTGGTCATCTCCACCGTGCCCACGGGCCTGCCCGTCCGCCAGCCGTACTTCCAGCACTTCTTCGTCGGCGGCAACGCCTTCATGCTGAAAGTCCTGGGCGACTGGGGCGGCGAGCTGGAGGTGACCGCCGACCCCGAGCACTTCGCTGCAACTGAGACGCGCGTGGCCGACCAGATCGGCAACCGTTCCGCAACGTTGACGCTGAACAGCCTGGCGCTAGAGAACGGCGTCGTGACCGCGGAGTTGCGGGTCGCGCCGCTGACAGGCCATAAGTTCCCGGCCAGCTTCCCCTCGCGGCGCGCCTGGCTGCATGTCACCGTGACCGACGCGGCGGGCAAGCTGGTCTTCGAATCGGGCGCGCACAGCGCAGACGGCAGTATTGCCGGCAACGCGGCCGACGCCGACCCCGCGGCCTTCGAGCCACACTACGACCTCATCACGCAGGCCGACCAGGTACAAATCTACGAGCCGATCATGGGCAACGACGAGGGCCAGGTCACCTACACCCTGCTGCGCGCGGCCCGTTATCTCAAGGACAACCGGCTGCTGCCAGCCGGCGCGGACAAGGCCGCCCTGCCCGCGGACATCGCGGTCTACGGGGATGCGCAGCCAGACGCCAACTTCGTGGGTGGCAGCGACACCATCACCTACCGGGTGGACACGCAGGGCGCGACCGGCCCGTTCACTGTCGCGGCAGAGCTGCTGTACGAGCCGCTGTCCTACCGGTTCGTGCAGGACCTACTGGCCGACAAGACCGCGTTGACCGAGCGCTTCGGCGGCTACTATCGAGGCACGGACAAGACGCCCCTCCTGGTCGCGGCCATCGAGCCGGCTAAGACTGAGTAGAGCGCGCCCCAAATCACCCCGACAGGCGATCCGCGCAGGCCGCCTGTCGGTTGCGCACCCTACTCTAAAATTCACACCGAATAAAACGTTCCTTCGACAGTTCTTCACAACTCTCCTGTAAGATGCAGACGTAAGGTTCGAGAGCGACAGCGCTCTCGAACATCATGAAGCATACCGATAGGAGAGATACCATGTTCAAGAAGATAGTTGCTACCGGCGCTATTGCGCTGTTCACTCTGACCTCGACCGTCTTCGGCGCCAGCGCAGCCGGACCCGTCTCAAACCCCAATACGCCCGGTGCGGGCGTTGCGGCCCAGGCGGCCATCGCAGCCGCGCCCAAGACCGTGACTCCGGAAGAGGCCGAGGCGCTCCAGTTCATGCGGGAAGAGGAAAAGCTGGCCCACGACGTCTATGTGACGCTCTCCGAGCAGTGGGATCTGCGGGTGTTCAACAACATCGCGCGGGCTGAGCAGCAGCATACCGACGCGGTCGCCTACTGGCTGGAGTACTACGACCTCAGCGACCCAACTGTGGGTTTCGAGTTCGGCGAATTTGATAACGATGACCTGCAGGCGCTGTATGACAAGCTGGTGGCCCAGGGCAGCCAATCCGTGGCCGACGCACTCAAGGTCGGCTCCGCCATCGAAGAAATCGACATCCTCGATCTGCAGGAACGCCTGGAAGTCACCGACAACAGCGCGCTGGTGCGTCTGTTCGAGAACCTGGAACGCGGCTCTGAGAACCACCTGCGGGCCTTTGTTCAAAACCTCGACGCCCAGACCGGCACGAAGTACGTGCCGCAGTACCTGAGCCAGGCCGCCTATGATGAGATCGTAGCGGAGACGGATACTCCGGGCGCGGGTTGGAATGCAGGTCGGGGTGGCCGCCGCGGAGGCCGGCCCTAACCACTAACCCAGATCACGGATTAGCTGCCATGAGGCAGCCCACCGGGCAGGCGAGATGATCGCCCGCCCGGTTTGTTTCCACGTAACTATCCAGCGTACAAACCCGGTTTCGGTGCGAAGCTGCGCTTCGCACCGAAACCAGGTTTGTGGGCGTGCTGACCTTGTGTTACGAGGTAACGCTGAACACTTATGTTTCCACCGTTCATTGACACCGTAGCCACGGCAGTGCTATAGTACACCTGCTCAACCGGCCAACAGGCACAGGCTCGCCCCGCGACCTGCCGCCCCCTGATACTCGAAGACCACGCCAGATGCCGCTACAGGACATTACGTTCACCGTCAACCTCCGCACCGTCAGCGTCACAGTCGACCCGGCCACGCCCCTGCTCGACGTGCTGCGCGGTCCGCTGGGCCTCACCGGCGCGAAGCAGGGCTGCGACTACGAGGGCGAGTGCGGCGCATGCACCATCCTGCTCGATGGTCTGCCCGTGCGCGCGTGCCTGACGCCCGTGGGTAAGGTCGCAGGCCGCGAGGTGCTGACCGTCGAGGGCCTCGGCACGCCGGACGCGCTGCACCCCCTCCAGTCGGCGTTCATCACCCACGGTGCGGTCCAATGCGGCTTCTGCACGCCGGCCATGCTGCTGACCGCCAAGGCGCTGCTCGACCGCGTGCCGGACCCGACGGCGGCGGAGGTTATCGAGGCGCTGGACGGCCAACTTTGCCGCTGCACAGGCTACGCGAAGATCATCGCAGCGGTGCAGGCCGCGGCCGCAGTGCTGCGTGGCGAGACCGATGCGGCCCCAGCGCCAGGCGATCCGGGGTTGCCGGTCATCGGCGGCAGCGCGCTGCGCGTGGATTCGGTGGCAAAGGTAACGGGTGCAGCGCGGTATGTCGAAGACATGCGCGTGCCCGGACTGCTGCACGCCCACGTCATGCGCTCGCCCCATCACCACGCACGGCTACTAGCCCTGGAGACCGCTGCAGCGGGCCGCGTGCCCGGCGTCGTTGCGGTGCTGACCGCAGGTGACATCCCGGGCGAGAACGGCCTGGGCGACTACAGCGAGGACGAGCCGCTGCTGACGCCGACCGGTGCGACTTTGCGTATGCTTGGCGCACCGGTCGCACTAGTAGTCGCTGAAACGCCGGCCGCTGCAGCGGAGGGTGCGGCAGCCATCGAGGCGCGCTATGCCGTCCTGCCGCATACCTTCGACGTCGAGGGGGCGCTGGCCGCGGACGCGCCGCGTATCGCGGGCCGGGGCAATATGCTGTCTGCCGAGCAGGTCCAGACGGGCGACTTCGCCGCGGCGCTCGCGAATGCCGCAGTCACCGTTGTGGGCGAATATCGCACGGCCTACCTGGAACATAGTGCGCTCGAACGGGAGACATTGCTCGGCTATCTGGACGATGCAGGACGCATCACGGTCATCGGTGGAACGCACGAGCCCTACTACCAGCAGAAGTACATCGCAGGCGCGCTGGCGCTGCCCCCGAAGCAGGTGCGCGTGATCCTGCCGCCGACGGGCGGCTCGTTTGGCGGCAAACAGGACCCCTGGCCTTTCGTCGCGACCGCGCTCGCGGTTCATCGCACGGGTCGCCCCGTCCGCCTGATGTATACCCGACAGGAATCTTTTGCCGCCTCACCCAAGCGCCACCCGTACACGGTTCGTAATAGCATTGCCGCAACGCGCGACGGCCGGCTCCTTGCGCTCCGCGCTGAGATGGACGCGAATACCGGCGCATATGACAGCGGCGGCAAGTGGATCCCGAACTATGCAATCACTGCGGGCGGCGGGCCGTACCGCTGGCAGGCCGTCGATCTCCGCGCCCGCACGGTCTACACGAACGGCCCAAAGTCGGGGCAGTATCGCGGGTACGGCACCGCGCAGGCTGCGTTTGCGACGGAATGCCTGCTCGATGAGCTGGCCCAGGCACTCGACATGGACCCCTTGGCGCTGCGCCGGCAGAACGCGTTGGCCGACGGGGAGGTGACCTGGCTCGGCTACCCCGCCGGCGAATCGCTCGGCTTCGCAGAGGTACTGGCTGCGGTGGAGCCATACTACCGGGCGCTGCTGGCGGATGCAGCCGATTTCAACAGCACGCCCGGCCCCCTGCGCCGCGGGGTCGGGCTGGCCGGCATGTGGTACCGCTTCGGCAAGTCTGGCAATCTCCGCATCGAGGCCCACGCGGAGCTGACGCGCGACGGGCAGTTCGCCATCTACTGTACTGCGCCCGACTACGGCCAGGGCACCACCACGGCCATGGCCCAGATGGCCGCAGAAGCGCTGGGCGTGCCGCGCACGCTGGTCTCGGTAGTCAATTCGGACACCGCGCGCGCGCCCGACAGCGGCATTCAGGGCGCGTCGCGCGCGGTCTACTTCGTGGGCGGCGCAGTCGTCGCGGCCGCGACGAACCTGCGCGCCGCGGTGCTGGGCATCGCGGCCGAACTGCTCGACGCCGCGCCCGACAGCCTGGCCTTGCGCGGCGGCTGCGTGACCAACACATTGACAGGCGCCGAGGTCTCGCTCGCTCAGGTTGCAGCGGAGTTCGACCGCATCGGCCACGCGCGCCGCGTACGCGGCCTCTTTGACTTGTCGGACCGGTTCCCCGCAGAGACGCGGCCTGCCTACCTACCCCTGTTCGTGACAGGCGCGCATGTAGCCGAGGTCGAGGTAGACCTGCGGACAGGGGAGGTCCGCGTCCTGCGTGTCGTCGCAGCCCACGATATCGGCCGCGCGGTCAACAGGCCCGACGCGGAGGGACAGATCGAGGGCGCGGTGCTCATGGGCCTTGGCGCAGCGCTGTTGGAGGAAGTCCTCCCCGATCACACGACCGGCCTGGCCGACTACTACCTGCCCACTGCCAAATCCATGCCGCAGATCGACGTGCTGCTTGCGGAAGTGCCCGGCCGCCACGGGCCGTTCGGGGTCAAGGGGCTGGGCGAGGCTGCCATGCTCCCGACCACGCCTGCCATTATCAACGCGCTGTCGCGCGCGATAGGTTGCCGGCTCCGCACCATCCCGGCCACACCGGAGCGCGTGCTGACTGCCATCCGGGGAAAAGGCGCATGACGAGTTATGTCACCCCCACCTCTGTGGAGGACGCGCTCGCCGTCCTGCAGGAGCAGAGCGAGTGCGCGCGCATCATTGCGGGCGGCACGGACATCCTGCCGGACATGCGCGCAGGCAAGCGCGCGCCGGCCTGCCTGGTCGATATCACCCGCATACCCGGCCTGCGAGACATCCGCGTGACGGCAGCGTACGTCGAGGCTGGCGCGTGCGTCACCTTTGCGCAGTTGCGCGACCACCCGTTCATCCGAGGTCATGTTCACGTCCTGGCCGAGGCTGCGGCATCGGTCGGCGCGGCCGCCATCCAGAACGCGGCGACCTGGGGGGGCAACCTCGTCCAGGCCATGCCAGCGGCCGATGGCGCGATCGCAGCCCTGGCGCTGGAGGCCGAAGCGCGCATCGCGGACTCGTCGGGCGCAACATGGCAGCCGGTCGCCGCGCTTTTTGCCGGGCCCGGCTGCTCCACCGTAGACCCGACGCGCCAGCTCATCACGCACATCCGCTTCCCACTGCCCGCAGCCTCGTGGGGCACGGCCTGGCGCCGCGCCGGCCGCCGGCCCTCGCTCATCCTGCCGACCGTCAACTGCGCGGCCAAGCTGACGCTGGCCGCGGACAGCAGCATTGCGGCAGCAGTGGTCGCGCTGGGACCGGTCGCGGTCGTGCCCTTCCGCGCGAGCGGGGTGGAGGCCTTCTTGCAGGGCGCGCAGCCCGGTCCGGCAACCTGGCGCGAGGCGAGCCGGCTGGCCCAGGCTGCGGCGCACCCGCGCAGCAGCCCCCTGCGCGCCTCACGCGAATACCGGCTGGCTATCATCCCGGCGCTCGTGGAAGATGCGCTGGCGACGGCGTACGGCCGCGCAACACAGAAGGAGAGCACATGCTGAACTCAACGGGTCTCGAGAAGCGCCGGGAGCCGCCGGCGCAACCCGCGCACGAGGTTGCGCCGAGGATTCTGAATCTGCCGGAGATGGTTGCGGAGTTGCCCGAGGAAGACCAGGAACGCTTCCACCGCATCTTCTATATCAGCGAGGTGTCCGGCGCGCTGGCCCCGCCCGAGGCCATGCACGACTGGATCCGGGGCTACTTCGGTTCGGTCGAGGCGGTCTCGACCCAGCAGATCATTAAGGTCACAAACCTGGTGAGCTGGGAGGGCGCGCTCTACAACGAACTGCGTGCGCGGCGGCCGCTGGAAGTCCGCGGTACGGCCGACCTCGACCGCGTCATCGCGGAGACGCGCAACGATCCCTTCTGCCGCCCGCTCGAAGGCACACCCGCCGATACCTTCGGCCGGGTGCAGGGGAAGCACTCCATCACGGCGAGCAACGTCGCCAAGTATGACGGTTCGCACGGCATCGTCATCTTCGACGAGCACCACCCACTGGTCCTCACGCGCGAGCGCGTGCGCGATTATATCGACACAGCTTGGGAGTGGGGCCGGCAGGCCCACGCGGCCGACCCGGCAGCCAGCTATTTCTTCTTTATGTGGAACTGCGTCTGGAAGGCAGCGGCCTCGCTCGTCCACGGGCACACGCAGATGACCCTCACGCGCGACATGCATTATCCGAAGGTGGAGTTCCTGCGGCGGCAGGCCGCGGCCTACTGCGCCCAGTACGATGCCGACTACTTCCAGGACCTGCTGGCCGTTCACCGCGCGCTCCAATTGGGCTTCCGGTGGCGGAGCGTGGACGTGGCCGTCTCGCTGACACCCGTCAAGGAGCGTGAGACGCTGCTCATAACGTCGAGCCTGAACGACGACCTCAAGGATGCCATCTTCACCGTGCTGGACACCTTCATCAAGCGGCTCGGCGTATCCAGCTTCAATGTCGCCATCCAGATGCCGCCTATCGGACCCGCGGCCGAAGACTGGAGCGGCTTCCCTGTCCTCGCGCGCATCGTGGACCGCGGCGACCCGATGAACCGCACGGGCGATATCGGTGCGATGGAGCTCTACGCGGCCAGCGTCATCGGCACGGACCCGTTCTTCGTGGCAGAGGCGCTCGACGCTGCTTTCCAAGAACAATGGATGGAGTCGAGGCTTTAGCTGGTTAGCCTGAATGCACTTGTAGACGACCAAACCGGCTGAGGCCTCGACTCCAATCCTCTCTCTGGCGCCATACTGCGGATTTCTGTTGGCGGGCTGCCAGCAGTTCCGTCCGTGGCCTGATTGTGGTAAACTGGGCCATCATTTGCTTTCACGTACAGGAGGACAAGCATGACTTTCACACGCAGATTCAACGTCCTGTTAGCCCTGGTCCTGCTGACCAGCATGCTTTTGAGCGCATGTACCCCGCCGGCAGCCCCGGCACAGCCTGCCGCAGAACCTGCGGCTGCGCAGCCCGCAGGAGAAGAACCCGCTGCCGCTTCGTCCAAATATGGCGGCACCCTGCGCCATGCGTTTTTTGCGCCGACCAACCTGGACCCGGCCTTCCTCTCCACTGTTGCCGATGACGAGATCGCCCGCCAGTGGGCCGACTTCCTCGTCTTCATCGGCGAAGACAATCGCCCTGACCAGGCCCGCAGCCTGGCGGAGAGCTGGGAAGCCAGCGCCGACGGACTGACCTGGACGTTCAAGGTGCGCCAGGGCGTGCAGTTCCACGACGGCAAGGCGCTGACCGCCAACGACGTGAAGTTCACGTTCGACCGCCTGCGCGACCCCGAAGTGGGCGCGGCCACGGTTGAGCTTTACAGGAACATCACCGGTGTAGAGGCCACCGACGATGCGACGGTCGTCTTCACGCTCGAGAAGCCCAATCCCGACTTCCTGCTCGACCTGGGCGATTACCATGCAGTCGTCGTCGACAGCGCGACCGAGGATTTCAAGACCCAGTTCAACGGCACTGGCCCATTCATGATCGACCAGTACCTCCCCGAGGACCGCCTGACCTTCAAGCGAAACCCGAACTACTGGATGAAGGACGCGGACGGCAACCAACTGCCCTACCTCGATGGCATGGAGTTCATCTTCATGGGCGATCCCTCGGCCCAGGTCGAGGCGCTGCGCGGCGGTCAGGTGGACTACCTGATCTACCTGCCTTCCGAGTTCGTCAAGACCCTCGAAGCGGATCCGAACGTCGAGGTCTATCAGAAGCCATCCAATACCTCGTTCATCCTGCGCATGCGCTCCGACAAGGAGCCGGCCAGCGACGTGCGAGTGCGGCAGGCGCTCAAGGCCGCGACTGACCGCAAAGCTATCCTGGATGCCGCGTTCGAAGGGCTGGGCGTGACCGGCCGCGACACCCCCATCGGCCCCGGCTATGCGGAGTTCTACCTCGACGTGCCGGAGCCGGCCCGCGACGTGGAGAAGGCCAAGCAGCTCCTCGCGGAAGCAGGCTATGGCGACGGGCTGACCATCACTCTCACCACGCAGCAGCTCTCTCCGATTCCGGCCATCGCGACCATTTGGAAGGAGCAGCTGGCCGAGGCGGGTGTGACGGTGGAAATCCAGTCCGTGCCGTCCGATGTCTACTACGGCGCAGACAACCTGTGGCTGGAAGCTGACTTCGCCATCACCGACTGGGGCTCGCGGCCCTACCCGCAGCCCTACCTGGACCTGGCCTACACCTGCGCAGCCAAGTGGAATGAGAGCCACTGGTGCGACGAGGAACTGGACACGCTTGCGGCTCAGGCCGCCAACGAGATGGATCCGGCGACCCGCGCCCAGCTCTACAAGGACATCCAGCAGATCTTCATCGACCGCGGCTCGATCATCGTGCCGTTCTTCGCCAACAACCTGTGGGGCGCACGGTCGAACGTCAAGGGCGTCGTGCCGACGAGCGCACTCGGCACCGCGCTGGACCTGCGCCAGGTATACATCGAGCCATGACCCTCTGGCGGCGACTGCGGCGCTACCCGGCTACTGCGATCGGCGCTATGATCGTGGGGTTCTTCCTGCTCATGGCCGTCATCGGCACATGGGTCGCGCCCTACGGCTATGCCGACCAGAAGCTGTCGGAGCGTCTGCAGCCGCCGTCCGCACAACACCTTCTCGGCACGGACCAGTTTGGCCGTGACATCCTCAGCCGCATCCTGATCGGAAGCCGGGACGTATTCATCGTCGCCGGCTCCGGCACAGTGCTCGCGGTCCTGCTCGGCCTGACCCTCGGCCTGCTCGCCGGGTATTACGGCGGGCTGATCGACGACATTGCCATGCGCCTCGTGGATGTGCTGCTGGCGCTGCCGCCGCTGCTGCTCGCCATGATTATCCTCGGCTCGCTCGGCCCGTCGCGTGCGAACGTCGTCTTCGTCGTGGGCTTTCTCTACATCCCGATGGTCGCGCGCGTGGTGCGCAGCGTCGTGCTGGACCTCAAGACGCGGCAATTCGTGGAGGCCGCCCGGCTGCGCGGGGAACGCAGGGCGTACATCATGTTCCGCGAGCTCCTGCCGAATGTACTGCCCCCGATGGCGGTCGAGGCGTCGATGCGCTTCTCCTATGCCATCTTCCTGGTGGCGTCGCTCGGCTTCCTCGGCCTGGGCGTGCAACCGCCCTCCCCGGACTGGGGACTGATGGTCGGCGAGGCGCGCACCTACTTCCAACAGGCCGGGTGGGTGCTGCTCTTTCCTGCAGGCGCGATTGCGCTGCTCGTCGTCGGCGTCGGCTTCCTCAGCGACGGGCTGCGCCGGATGCTCCTGCCCGGCGGGGTAAGCACATGAGCATCGGACCGGTGCTGGACGTCCGCAACCTCACGGTGGCCTACGCCACCGCGAACGGGCTGCTGCCTACCGTGCGCGACGTCTCGCTGCAAATCGCGGGCGGTGAAATATACGGCCTAGTAGGCGAGTCCGGCTCCGGCAAGACGACGCTGGCGCGCGCGCTGGTGCGCTACCTGCCGGAGAACGGGCAGATTACTGCGGGCGCCATCATGCTGGACGGCACGGACCTCCTTGCGCTCTCGCGCGCGGACATGCGCCGCGTCTGGGGCGCGCGCATCACGATGGTCCACCAAGACCCAGCCGCGGCCGTCAACCCCGCGCTGACCGTGGGCGAACAGATTGCGGAGATCGCACGCGCCCATCTCGGCATGTCCGTGGGCGAAGCCCGTGCCAAGGCCCTCGAGATGCTGGCCCGCGTGCGGATGCCTGACTCGGAATCGGTCGCGCGGCGCTATGCCCACCAGCTCAGCGGCGGGATGCTCCAGCGCGTGCTCATTGCCGGTGCGCTGACCACCAACCCGCGGCTGCTCATCATGGATGAGCCGACCACCGCGCTGGACGTGACCACCGAGGCCGTCATCCTGGACCTGGTGCGCGAGCTCCTCGCGGATTATGACACCGCAGTGCTGTACATCACACACAACCTGGGAGTGGTCGCGCGGCTGTGCCAGCGAGTCGGCGTCATGTACGCAGGGCAACTCGTCGAGCAGGGAAGCGTCCAGCGCATTTTTAAGGCGACGCAACACCCGTACACGCTGGGGCTGCTCGGCTGCGTCCCTTCGGTGGCCCCGTCGGGAGGAAACGCGCTGCAACGCACCGCGCTCCATACGATCCCTGGTTACATTCCCCGGCCCGACCGCCTGCCGCCCGGCTGCATCTTTGCGCCGCGCTGTCCGTTGGTCGAGGATGCCTGTCGCGTCGCACAGCCGCCCCTGATGGAAGCCGGGCCGGACCATCTCACCGCATGCCGCCGCTGGCAGGAGATTCCGCCAGGCGTGGACCTCTTTGCCGCCGAAGCCAGGCCGCACGCGCCTGCCGATCGCATGACCTCGACGCCGGTGCTCCAGGCACGCGACCTGGTCAAGCATTACCCCTTGCCTCGCAGGCTGCGCGACTTGTGGCAACGCAGGCCGCGCGCAGTGCGCGCAGTGGATGGCATGTCCGCGGACCTGCCCCGCCGGTTCACGCTGGGCGTCGTCGGAGAGAGCGGGTGCGGCAAGACGACCTTTGCCCGCTGCATCGCGGGGCTGGAGGAGGCAACGGCCGGTGAAATCCGGCTGGAAGGCGCACGACTGCCCTACCTGGCGCGGCAGCGGCCCGTGGCCGCGCTGCAGGAAATCCAGATGGTCTTTCAAAATCCCGATGCGTCGCTCAACCCGCAGCACACCGCGGGCGCAAGCGTCGCGCGGCCGCTCGTCCGGCTGCACGGGTTGTCGCGCGGGCAGGTGCAGATGCGCGTCGCGGAGCTATTCCGCGCGGTCAACCTGCCCGAGGATTACGTCAACCGGCTGCCGCACGAGCTGAGCGGCGGAGAGAAGCAGCGTGTCGCCATCGCGCGCGCGCTGGCCGCGGACCCTGCGGTCATCATCTGCGATGAGCCCATCTCCTCGCTGGATGTCTCGGTGCAGGCCTCGCTGATGAACCTGCTCGTGGATCTCCAGCAGGCGCAAGGCACATCATATCTATTCATCTCGCACGACCTGGCTGCCGTGCGTCACCTGGCAGACTGGATTGCCGTGGTCTATCTGGGCCGCGTCTGGGAGACCGGCCCGGCGGCGGAGGTATTTGCCCCGCCGTACCATCCCTACACCGAGGCGCTGCTCTCCGCTGTGCCCGTGCCTGATCCCGATGCGCGACAGGAGCACATCCGGCTGGAAGGCAGCGTCCCCAGCGCGGTAGACATCCCGACGGGCTGCCGCTTCCACACGCGCTGCCCGCGCAAGATCGGCCCGGTCTGCGAACAGGCAGAGCCGCCGTGGCAGGAGGGCGTCAACGGCCTCCGTATCTGCTGTCACCGCCCACTGGCAGAGTTGAATGTGCTGCAAGGGGAGAGCATCTCTTGACCGCCTACCTGCTCCGCCGCCTGGGACTCATCCTGCTGACGATGCTGCTCGCCTCCATCGTCATCTTCGGCGCGACGCAAATCTTGCCTGGAGATGTAGCGCAGGTCTCGCTGGGCCAGTTCGCGACAGAGCAGGCGGTCGAGAACCTGCGCGAGGAACTGGGGCTGAACCGCCCCGCGTACGTGCAGTACGCCGACTGGCTGGGGAGATTCGTACGCGGCGACTGGGGCAATTCGCTGACCAGCCGCCAGCCTGTCCGCCCGATGGTGCTGAGCCGCCTGCGCAACTCGGCCATGCTCGCAGCCCTGGCCCTGGCGCTATACGTGCCGCTCGGCATTGCGCTCGGCGTGCTGGCTGCACTCAACCGCGAAAAACTGGTGGATCAGGCTATCTCCGCAGTCACGATGGCCTTCGTCGGCCTGCCTGAGTTCGTCACCGCGCTCCTGCTCATCGCGCTCTTCGCGTTCGCCCTCGCGGTGCTGCCTGCCAATTCCTCCGTCAGTCCGGACAGCAGCTTCCGCGAGGCACTGCCATCGCTGATCCTGCCCGCCATCACAGTGAGCCTGACCAGCCTCGGCTACGTTGCGCGCATGACCCGTGCCAGCACCATCGACGTGCTGCGCACAGACTATGTGCGCGCCGCAGACCTTAAGGGCCTGCCGCGGATACAGGTCTTGTTCCGGCACGTGCTGCGCAACGCGCTGCTGCCGACCGTCACGGTCATTGCGATGGGCATCGGTTATCTCATCGGCGGGCTGATCGTGACGGAGCAGGTGTTCGGCTACCCCGGACTGGGTCGCCTGCTTGTCTACGCCATCCAGCGCCGCGACCTGATCCTCATCCAGGCGTGCAGCATGGTTGTGGTCCTCGTCTTCAGCCTCTCCAACCTGGCTGCGGACCTGCTCTACAGCGTCCTTAATCCGCGCATTCGCGTGGGCCGATGAAGCCGACAGACTATAATGGTCCTTCCTGCTCCTCGCGCTCTCGTGCCAGCTCGGCGCGCAGCATAGCAATTTCCTGCCGCAGCGCGAAGAGGGTCGTTCCGCCGTGGCTGGTTTGCGACAGACGCTATCTGGCTATGCGCAGGCGCAACGTCCGGATATCGAACGGCCGCAGGTCCAGCCGGATGGTGTCGCCGTCGAGGGTGACGCCATCCTGGGACGCTAGCGGCGCCTCCATCAGGTCCGTTTCCGTGACCTCGGCCAGCGGGAGCGCAAGGTGCAGTGCGGCCCGCGTCCGCTGCCCCGCGGATTCGTACAGCCGCACTATCACGTCCTCACTGTCCTCTGCCTGCTTTACTGCCTCCACGATGACGTTGGCCGGCGTCACCTGCATGAAGGAACGCCCCGTATCCGCCGGTGCAGCAGCGAGTCGGCTGGCCTGGAGCGGCTGGTTGAACGCATAGGCCGCCTGCACAACGCCCGCAGTGAGCGGGTCGCCCGCGTGCGGGTAGAGCGTGTAGCGGAACGCGTGCTCGCCCTGGTCGGTGTACGCATGGTGCGGCTGGCCCGGCGCGACATCCGCATCTGCGACAAGCCGGGGCCCAGGATAGGGCACGCTGCGGATGAGGTTCAGGTCGAGCACGTTGCCCTTGACCCGGTGGCCGTACTTGCAGTCGTTGAGCAGCGCGACGCCGTAGTCACGCTCCGACAGGTCGACCCACTTGTGGCTCGGCACCTCGTCCAGCGCCAGGTCCCATGTGGTGTTGCGGTGCGTGGACCGGCGCACATGACCGAACTGGATTTCGTGCGTGGCTTCCAGCGCGCGCACGTCCACCGGAAACTGCACGCGCAGCATGGTCATCGGCTCCAGCCAGCGCGCACGCGTGTCGAACACAAGGTGCGGCTCGCCTGTGGTCAGGCTAATCTCCTGCACCAGCTCCGACTGGCCGATGCGATACGTCTGCCGCACGACCGCGCGCGGCCCGTCCACGAACGGCTCGCTCCCCACGAGTTCCAGGGATGCGGGAACCGACTGGGCATAGTCCATCGGGAAGTCCCAGGCGTCGCCGTGGTCGCGGTACACAACGAAACGGTTGGCAGCCTGTCCCGGGGCCACGGCCTCGCGGCCCGCGGCCTTGTCCCAGATGGATCTGATTGCGCCGTCTGCGCCGAACGTCACCTGCAGCAGCTCGTTCTCGAGCATCTCCGCGCTTGCACGAAGCGCGGGGAACGATTCGGTGACCGGACTTGGGCGCGCGACGCTGTAGCCCAACGGCGGGGCGGTCACGTGCTGCCACGCATCGCCCACGCGCACCCATTCGGTGCGCGACCACGAGAGCGGATTGAACGTGATGAATGCCTCATCCTCGGCTGGCCCCGGCGAACCGGCGAGCACAGCCTGAGCCGCCGAAATGCCCGCGTTGACCTCCGCCAGCAGCAGCGCGTAGCGTGCAACGCTCTCGTCGTAGACGCGCTTGATGGACGAGCCGGGCAGGATGTCGTGGAACTGGTACAGCAGCACCTCGCGCCAGATGGCCTCCAACCGCTCGCGCGGGTAAGCTGCGCCGGCAGTGACCTGCGCCAGGCTGGCCCACAGTTCCCAGGCCCGCAGCCCCTCCTCCAGCCGACGGTTATACCGCTTGTTGGCGGCTTCGGTCGTGTACGTGCCCTGGTGCCGTTCCAGGTAAAGCTCGCCCGCCCACGTGGCAAAGCGTGCCGCGTCCTTCGCCCACCGCCCGAAGAACGCCGCAGACCACTCCTGCTTCACGGGGCTCAGGCCCGCGAAGTTATGCAGCCGCGCCAGCCGTTCCAGGTGTTCTTCGCCCGGCCCGCCGCCGCCGTCGCCAATGCCGTAAACCATCAGCGCCATGTCGGAGACACCCTTGTCGCGGTAGTTTTCCTCGATGCGCGCGAGCGAACGCGGGGCCGCGGGGCTATTGTATGTCTCCTCCGGCAGCATGTGCACGAGCACGCGCGAGCCGTCGACGCCCTCCCACCAGAACGATTGGTGCGGGAACTTGTTGATGAGGCTCCAGCTCAGCTTCTGCGTGCAGAAGGTGTGTAGACCGGCACGCGCCATGATGCCCGGCAGCGCGGCGGTGTAGCCGAACGCATCTGGCAGCCAGATGTAGCGCGGGTCCACGCCGAACTCAGACATGAAGAAGCGGCGGCCGTGGAGAATCTGCCGGACCAGCGACTCGCCCCCTGTCACGTTGGTGTCACACTCGACCCAGAGCGCGCCCTGCGGCTCGATGCGGCCGGCTGCCACGCCCGCCCGGATGCGCTCGTAGAGGCCAGGGTATTCTTCCTTCATCCACTGGAAATACTGCGCCTGGCTGGCCGCGAAGACGTAGTCGTCGTAGCGTTCCATGTTCGCCAGCGCGGTGGAGAATGTGCGCGCGCCCTTGCGCTTCGTCTCACGGATGGGCCACAGCCAGCCCAGGTCCATGTGTGCATGGCCGATCGCGCTGACCGAGAGCGATGGGTCGCCGCCCTGCTTGCTCAGCACCCCTGCCAGCGCGGCCCGCGCGGCTGCGACCGACTCCGGGGTGAAGCCGTTCCAGAAGGCGTGAACCGCGTCATTGAGTGCCACAAGAATCTGGTCGTGCCGGGCGGATGCCGGCGGCAGCACCTTCAGCGCGTCGAGCAGCACCTCGAAATCGTAGTACAGGTCGCGCACCGCCTCGTTGCAGACGGCAATGGTCGCCTCGCGGATGGCGCCGTTGTCCTGGAGATTGCCGAACAGGTCGTTGGCCCCCACATCGGCCCACACTTCCACCGGCTCGCCCCCTGCTGCAGGCGACGCGAAGGGCAGCACGCGCTTGCCCGGCCGGCCCAGCGAGAAGTCATAGGTGGAAGAGAGGTTGGTCAGCCCACGCACCGGCTCGCCGGCCGCGTCGAACACGCACATCTCGCCGTTGACATCGAGCAACAGGACGACCGTCTGCCCCGCGGCCGCGGGCGGGACCGTACCGGTAAAGCGAAACCAGGCGCAGTCGAACAGCGTGCCCCAGGTCTCGCCGATGGCAGGCTGCAGCGGCTCGCCGCTCTGCCGCTGCGCATACGGAACCGGCTCGCGCGTGCTCCACGCGGCTATCGTGAGCGGCGCGACCGGGGTGTAGATCGCTGAGGCGATGAGTTCCAGCGCGACGTCAAGCTGGTGCCGGGTGTAAGGGGTGAAATCGGGCATGATGCCTCCTCTGCTGAAAAACTGTTAACGTCTGACCGGCGAACGCAAGCACGGTTGCGGGCTCACCGCCAGATCGAACGCATTGTATGTGCCTCAAGACTGACCAGCCGGGCAGCGCCGCCCGAAGCGTATGCGGCCACGCGGCTGGTGAGGTCTGCAGGCAGGCAGCACGAGCTGAGGGACACGCAGCCATCGTTGGCGAAGACCTCGATGGATGTGCGGTCTACCAGGACTTCCAGGGCGAGACGGCCGTCAATCAACTCACATGGCGCGGAGCGGTCCAGACAGGTCAATTGTTGACTCACAACATCGTAGCTGATCGCTTCCCCGGCCACGCGCAGCCCCAGCTCCCGCGCGCCGCGCGGCTCCAACACTGCGGTGATGTGCCACAGGGTATCGGCTGACTCCGCCAGCACCGTCTCGCCATCCTGCAACGGCACGTCCGCTTGCAAAACCGCAGTGTCGTGCAGCAGCGCGATCTCTCGCACGGGCCGGCGGCGCAGACGAAAGCCCTCCGGCGTCCGGTGCAGCGTTAGCTCACAGGGGAAGCTCATCTGCTGGTTGAAGGGCATGCCGGGGTAGCTCGCCTTGAACATCCACGCAATCTGGATGCGCCGCCCATCCGCCTGCGGGATGTCGCTGTAGGTCTGGACCGCGTAAAAGTTTGCGCCGTAGTCCGAAACGTGCGCAGTATACTCGCCCGTCTGCGGGTCGGGGCCATGCTCGGCCTCCGGCGTGAACCGCCGGCCGTCGAACTGGCCGACCAGATAACGCCCGTTGGCGGCGATCCACACCCAGCGCGTCTCGTTGGCCCCATGTGGCTCCACCGCGTCCTCGACCGGTAACCCGAAAAAGTCGGGGCATTCGTCGCAGTCGCGCACGGTCAAGTCGTGCAAATGCGTCCACCTCTTTAGGTCCGGCGACGCGTAGAACGTGAAGTCGCGGCCGTCGAGATAGAGCGCCATGATCCATTGCCGCGTCCCTGCGTGCCAGATCACCTTCGGGTCACGATTCGCTCCCTTGATGTGCGGCAGCACGGGGTTGCCCGCGTACTTGGTCCACGTCCGCCCGCGGTCCGTGCTGTACGCAAGGCACTGCGTGAACGGCTTGCCCTTGGATTCGGGCGAGTGATCGCCGGCCGCGGTATACAACGCGACGAGCGTCTTATGCGTGCCGGTCTGAAAGCCCGCCGTGTTCTCCCAGTCCACGACCGCGGAGCCGGAGAACATCGTGCCCATCTCGTCGGGGAGCAGTGCGTTGGGCAGTTGCCGCCAGTGCAGGAGGTCAGGGCTGACGGCATGACCCCAGGTCATGTTGCCCCACTCGACGCTGTCAGGATTGTGCTGAAAGAACAGGTGGTATTCCCCGTCGTAATAGACGAGCCCGTTGGGGTCGTTGAGCCAGCCATGTGCCGCGGTAAAGTGGAACTGCGGACGATAGCGTTCCGCATAGAGCGTCTCAGGCATGTCGTAGCTCCCTGGTGGATGGTGTGACCGGGTGACGGTATGAGTCTACCACCGACGAGGTGCACGCGGAAATCACCGGTCGAGGATGGTCCCAGGGTCGAGGCCTGCGTTCATCGTTCTGACAGGAATTCCAAATGTGCGCGAGGGTGCAGGCATGCTGAGCGGAGCGCAGCGTAGTCGAAGCACGCCTGCACCGTGGCTATCCTTCGACTGCGTGCGTTGCGGAGCAACGCCCTCCGCTCAGGATGCCTGGTAATCTACCTTTGGAATTCCTGTCGTTCTGGCAACCAGCTTGCGTGAACGACGGGGCTGCTGTAAGCTTGCAGTAGTCCCGACCCATCCGGCAATCGAGGTGCGCTATGTCTACCGATGTCACCGCGGCCTGGCTGGCTGAGCAGGCCGATGTCTCGCTGCAGCGCCTGCTGCCCCGGCTGCGCGAGGCGTTCCGCACGGCAGCTCCCGCGGACTGGCTGGCGTTCGAGCGCCGCCTGACGGCCCACTTCCCCCGCCTCTTTCGTCTGCTCCACCACCTGTACGGCTCACACTACGACTTCTTCTACCACCTGGAGCAAATCCTGTTGAGCGCCGCTTCCCTCTCGCTCGCCCGGCCCGCAGAACTGAAGGCACTCGATGCAGAACGCGAGGCGCAACCGGACTGGTTCCAGTCGGAGCAGATGCTGGGCGGGGTGTGTTATGTAGACCTGTTTGCAGGCAATCTGGCCGGCATCCGCGCGAAGCTCCCCTACTTTCGCGAGCTGGGACTGACCTACCTGCACCTCATGCCGCTGTTTGCCAGCCCCGCGGGCGAAAACGACGGCGGCTACGCGGTCAGTTCCTACCGCGATGTCAACCCGGCCCTGGGCACGATGGCCGAGCTGTCAGAGCTGGCCGCAGAGCTACGCCGCGAGGGTATCAGCCTGGTGCTCGACTTCATCCTCAACCACACCTCCGATGAGCACCGCTGGGCACAGGCTGCGCTGGCCGGCGACCCGGTCTACCAGGGTTATTACTACATGTTCCCCGACCGGGCCATGCCCGACGCGTACGAGAAAACCTTGCGCGAGATCTTCCCCGGCGTGCGCCCGGGCAGCTTCACCTACCGGCCCGAGATCGGCAAGTGGGTCTGGACGACCTTCTACAGCTTCCAGTGGGACCTGAACTATCGCAATCCGGCAGTCTTCCGCGCCATGATGGAGGAAATGCTGTCGCTCGCCAATGCGGGCGTGGAGGTGCTGCGCTACGACGCGCTGGCCTTCATCTGGAAGGAGTTGGGCACGCCCTGCGAGAGCCTGCCGGAGGCGCACATGCTGGTGCAGGCGTTCAACGCGCTGACCCGCATCGCCGCGCCTGCGCTGCTGTTCAAGTCCGAGGCCATCGTTCACCCGGACGAGGTGGCGCAATACATCTCGCCCGACGAGTGCCAGATTTCGTACAATCCCCTGCTGATGGCACTGCAATGGGAGGCGCTGGCGACGCGCGAGGTCAAGCTGCTCCGGCATTCGCTGGCCGGGCGATTCCGCATCCACCCCGGCTGCGCATGGGTCAACTACGTGCGCAGCCACGATGATATCGGGTGGACCTTCGACGACGGCGACGCAGCCCAGGTGGGCATCAACGGCTTCGACCACCGTCGCTTTCTCAATGCCTTTTACACGGGCCGCTTCCCCGGCAGCTTTGCGCGCGGCCTGCCCTTCCAGGAGAACCCGCGCACGGGCGATGCGCGCATCTCCGGCACCTGCGCATCGCTGGCCGGGCTGGAGAAGGCGCTGCGCGAGGAAGGCGAAGCGGAGGTCGAGCTGGCCGTCCGCCGCATCCTGCTCATGTATGGCATCGCGCTCTCCATCGGCGGCATCCCGCTCATCTACCTGGGCGACGAAATCGGCACGCTCAACGACTACAGCTATCGCAGCAACCCCGCGAAAGCGAGCGACAGCCGCTGGGTTCACCGCCCGGCGACCAACTGGGACCAGTTGGCCCTGCGCGATGAACCCGATACAATCGAGGGCCGGGTGTACGGGCGTCTCCGCCACATGATCCAGACGCGCAAACACTGCCCCGCGCTGGCCGGCAACGAGACCGCGATCATCGATGCGGGCAATCCGCATGTCTTCGGCTATCGCCGCCGCCACGGTGCGGACCAGGCGCTCGTCCTGGCGAACTTCAGCCAGCGCGGCCAGACCATCGCCGCGAACGTCATTCGCACGCAGGGCCTGGGCTATGAATTCCGTGACTTGGTCGGCGGGGATACGCTGGAACTCACGCGCGACGTGACGTTGGAGCCGTACCAGTTGATGTGGCTGGTGTAGAGCGGGGTGGTGTGTCCGCTCTTGGGGTCTGCGCCAGGCTCGGCCTGACGCAGACCCCAAGAGCCATGTGCTGTCACATCTCCAACCCAAACCCGAACGGATACAGCGGGTTCTCCGAGTCGTGCGGCAGGTCGGGCTTCTGCTGCCGGACGGCCTCCATCGAAGACGGCAGTTCGAAGGGCAGCTTGCCCGCGGGCTGTGCCCGGCCGAAGACAACATCGAGCACTGCGGCATCGGTCGCGCCGTAGTCCGCCAGCAGACCTCGGGCCGCCGCGGCAATCTCCGGGATGACCGCGGGCCGGTCCAGGTAGATGACGACGATCGTCGGCGCCGCGCGCAGCAACGCCAGGATCTCCTCCAGTACCTCGCCCTTGAAGTCCAAGTCACCGTGATGGAAGCCGCGGGCCATCGGGTTGCGCGTCTCCACCGGATACCAGGGCGTGTCCAGGCGGATGATTGCCAGCTCGGCCTCCGCCGGCGTCGGAACGACATCGGCATACTGTCCTGCGACCTGCGCATCCAGGTTCCGCACGTAGACCCTGGGCCGCCCAGTCACCGGTAAAATCTGCCCCTCGTTCTTCAACAGCGTCATCGCGCGGCGCTGGCTCGCTGCACCCGCCGCAAGCACGTCGGGCCGGCCAAACACTTCACTCACCCGACCAGGATCCACGAACGGGTTGTCGAACAGGCCCAACTGGAACTTCTGGCGCAACAGCCGCCGCACGGATACATTCAGCCGCGCCTCGGACAGCCGTCCGTCGCGTACCAGTTCTTCCACCAGGTCCGACCGGCTCTCGCCGCCGAACTGGTCCACGCCCGCGTCGAGCGCCTTGCGCACCCGTTCCGCCTCGCTGAGATGCTCCACGCCCCAGGCGCGTGCATGCCAGACGACATCGCCGATGCGCGAGTCGGTGATGAGCCCCCAATCCGTGCAGACCACGCCGTCATAGCCGTACTTCTCGCGCAGCAAGCCGGTAATGATTGCCCGGTTGAATGACATGGCGACGTTCTCGTCCGTCTGGTCGACGGGCACACCATAGTAGGGCATGATGGCGGCGGTGCCTGCTGCGAGCGCGGCCTCGAACGGAATCAGGTGATAGTCGAAGTTGTGTCCGGGGTAAATCTGGCCGCGTTGGAACTCGAAGTGCGGGTCAAGGCCCTCGTTCTGCGGGCCGCCGCCGGGGAAATGCTTGGTCATACACGCAACGCTGTGCGGGCCGAGCGTGGCCCCCTGGAAACCCTCGATGTAAGCCCGGACCAGCCGCGCGGCCACGTGCGCATCCTCGCCGAGCGTACCGCTGATGCGCGGCCAGCGCGGCTCGGTCGCGAGATCAATCTGCGGGTGCAGCGCGACGCGGATCCCAACGGCCAGGTATTCCTCGCGCACCATGTCCGCGAACTGGCGGACCAGGTCTGGGTCATCGAGTGCGCCGAAGCCCAATGTCTCGCACCACTGGGAGAAGTCGGTGGCGGCCATCGCGAAGATGTTGCGGCTGAAGTGGTTGCGCGGGTCTGACGCGATGGTGACCGGAATGCCGAGCCGCGTCTGCTCCGCGAAGCGCTGGAGGCTGTTGTGCCAGTTGGCGACGACCTGCGCGGCGGGAATCTGCCACAGGTTGAAGTGAGTGAGGTTCTGCTCCGCCATCTGCGTGACCGCGGCACGAGGGAACGGCGGGCCATCCGGCCGGGGTTCAATCGACGCGTCTTCGTTAACGATGGCGCCGTTGATGAAGAGCATCCCGGCCTTCTCCGCCAGCGTCATCTGGCCCAGCAGGTCCTCGACGCGATCATCCAGGGGTGCGCGCATATCTTCATAGATATCCAGCTTGCCGTTCTTGTTGAGGTCGCGGAACAGGAACCCTTCCTCCGAACTGACCAGGCCGGATTGCGCAACCAGTACCTCATTGGCGGGTCCACGCAGGCTCGCGGTCATCACCCTATCTCCTCTCATGTGTATGGTCATATAAACCAAGGGGCCGGTGCTTTCGCACCGGCCCGATTGCATCTAGAACCAACTCTTGAAGAGCCCCTTCGACTGCGGGGCTGCGGCCGGAGCATTGCGGGCGGAACGAGGACTGCCGGATGGCGTCACGGGCGGCGCACTGCGCAGGCTCTGCTGCGCCGCGCCCTGGTTGATGCCGACCGCAGAGGCGAAGACCAGGAAGCCGTTGAAGAAGGCCAGGACCCACTTCAGAACTCCCGTATCCGTTGCCAGCGCGGCAACGAGGTAGGACAGCCCGAGCGCGATGACGAACGAGACCCACTTGGCGATGGGCTTGAAACGGTCCCCGATCAGGTACAGCAGCACGGCCGGGACGAGCAGGGCTGCGGCTGCCGAGCCTTGCAGGCTCAGCAAACTTTCCATCGTGAACAGAGCTGACAGATTATCCATGGATACCTCCTGAGAAGAATGAAAGCATGGTTTAATTGTAGCACCGTCCAAGCCAAATGCAAGAAAGCTGCCCCGCGAGAGGAAGTCACCTGCTACCATTGGCTGGCAGCCTGCGGTTTGCAACCGCAGGCTGCCAGGCGAACCTGCTTCAGCAGGTTTCGGGCATCGGGCTGCGGTTTGCAACCGCAGCCGTGGGGCGACGCGGGTTAACGGGTGTACTTGTTCACCTTCATCAACCGTTCGTCACGAGCCCTTCGGCTGCTTCTCCTGCTTCTTCTTCGTCTCCTGCTCCAGTTTGGCCGCCTTCTGTTTCTGGACCTTGTCCTTGTCTTTCTTGCCGCCTTTGTCTCCCATGGGGTGACTCCTTTCTCGCGCTGCTTGCGCGCAGCGTCAATTGTACCACCAATCTGTCTCCAGCGTGCTGCCCAAATTCGGCGGCGACGCTTTGACGCAGGCTTCCGCTTGGAGTATCATCCCGACAGACGAATCCCCGGCATCTGTTCCACCGAAGGAGGCATCATGAAGAAGATTCCGCTGGGCGACACCGGCGTCGAG
>JAKPQT010000264.1 GCA_029555885.1 Chloroflexota bacterium
GATTCGGTCCGGTACGTGCCATCCATGACGGCCTTGGCGATCTCAATGTACTTCGGCCCCCAGTTCCACACCGGGCTGGTCAGGACGGAATCGCCCACGAACTGCGCCATGTCCGAGTCGTAGCCGATGGACATGAGGCCGCGCTCCTGGGCCGCCTTCTGGGGTTCAGTCGTGTCCTGGTGCTGCGCGATGATGTCGGCACCCGCATCCAGCAGAGCGATCGCCGCCTCGCGTTCCTTGACCGGGTCGAACCAGGTCTGCGTCCAGACGACGCGCACCTCAGCCTCCGGGTTCACCTCGCGCACGCCTTGGGTGAAGCCGTTGATGCCGCGGATGACCTCAGGGATATCAACGGCGGCCACGTAGCCGATGACGTTCGTCTTGGTCATCTTGCCGGCGACGAGGCCGCTCAAGTAGCGTGCTTCCTCGATGCCGCCGAAGACCGTGGAGACGTTCTCCGCCGTCTTGTAGCCGGAGATGTGGACGAACCAGGTCTCGGGGAACTCCTTCGCGACCGTGGCGGTGAAGTCCATGAAACCGAAAGAGGTGGTGAAGATGAGGTCGTAGCCCTTCTGCGCGAAGTCGCGGATGACGCGTTCCGCGTCCGGGTTTTCAGGCACATTCTCGATGTACGCGGTCTCGACGCCCAATTCTTCCTCTAGTTGGAGGCGGGCCTGGTCGTGCGCCCAGGTCCAGCCCAGGTCGCCGATGGGTGCCACGTAGACAAACGCGACCTTGAAGTCGTCGCCTTCGGCTGCCGGCGTTGCGGTCGGCTCTGCTTCGGCTGCGGGCGCGGTGGTCGGCGCGGCTGGCTGGGCGGGGGCTGCGGGGCTGCAGGCCGCCAACACCAGCGACAGCAAGACCAATACGGCCAAGATGCTCCATAGCTGTTACGCATGAGAATCTCCTCCTAGAAATTGACCAACTCAGTAGGGACGGATAGACGGACGGAATCGGGGAACCATATACGCCGCGGTGGGTATGCCGTTATTTTAACGCAGGTGTACCGCGTGGCGCAAATCAACAGGTGTGTTGTGTTGTCAAGGTACGGCCTTACAACCCTAATCCACCCACAAGGGGACGAACTCGAATTTGTCCACGTCCACCAATCCCTGGTCCGTCAGCTTCAGGTGCGGGATGACCTCCAGCGCAAGAAAGCTGAGCGTCATGAACGGGTCGTGCAGCTCCGAGCCGAGGCTGCGCGCCGCGCCGATGACCTCGTCCAGGTGGCGGCGCACTTCGGTGATGGGCCGGTTCGACATCAGCCCTGCGACAGGCAGCGGCAGCCGGCCCAGGATGCGGATGCCGTCGGCCACGGCCAGCCCGCCGCCCATGTCCGCGACGGCCGCGGCTGCCGTCGTGAGCGAGATGTTGTCCACGCCCGCGACGACCAGGTTGTGATGGTCGTGCGCGATGGTGGAGGCGATGGCCCCGCGGCGCAGCCCCAGGCCCTGCACGAACCCCTTGCCTACCCGGCCGCTCGCCATGTGCCGCTCGATGACGGCCATCTTGATGATGTCCTGCTGCGCATCCGGCACCGCGACGTCGGACACGCACGGAATCTCCAGGATGCGCTTCTCGGTGATGAGCTGGTCCGGCACGACGCCGATGACGTGCGCGCGGCGGCCCTCTGCCGGAATCGTGAAGTTGACGGTGTGCCAGTTGATGTTCATCGAGCCGCGCAGGTAAGATGGGCGCTCCGGCACATCCAGCGGCACGATCTTGCCGTTCTCTGCAGCAATCTGCCCGCCGCGGATGACGAGGCGGACGACGAACTGCTGCGGGTCATCGAACACGATCATGTCGGCGCGGTTGCCGGGGCGGATGCCGCCGCGGTCGTACATGCGGAACCACTCTGCCGTGTTGAGGGTTGCCATGCGGATGGCAGTGACGAGGTCCACGCCGCCCTGGACGGCGCTGCGCACCAGGTAATCCACGCTGCCCTGGTCCATCAGGTCGCCCGGGTGGCGGTCATCCGTGCAGAAGCAGACCCGCCGCGCGTTGTCGGGCGTCAGCAGCGGCAGCAGGTTGTGCAGATCATGGGCGTTGGTGGCCTCGCGCATGAGGATGTACATGCCCAGGCGCAGTTTCTCCAGCGCCTCATCCACATTGGTGCACTCGTGATCCGAGCCGATGCCGGCTGCGATGTAGGCGCTGAGGTTGGGGCCGGTCAGGCCCGGCGCGTGACCGTCCAGGACACGCGTCTTGAACGCCTCGATCTTGTCCATGACGCCCTGGTCTTCGTTGACGACGCCGTAGTAATTCATCATCTCGCCCAGGCCGAGTACCCACGGGTCGCCCTGCAGCGATGCGATATCCTTCGCTTCAAGGTACGCGCCGGCGCTCGCCATGTGGGTCGCGGGCACGCACGAGGGCACCATGATGTACATGCTGAGCCGGCCATATTTGGCCTGGTCGAACATATAGCGGATGCCATCCAGGCCGAGGACATTGGTGATTTCGTGGGGGTCCGCGACGACTGCGGTGACGCCGCGCGGGACGACGGCAGCGGCAAACTGGCGCACGCTGACCATGGCGCTTTCGATGTGGACGTGCGCATCGATCAGGCCCGGCGCGAGGTAGCTGCCTTTCAGGTCGATTTCCTCCTTGCCCTGGTAGCCTGGCCCGATGCCTGCGATTCGTGCCCCGCAAACGGCCACATCGGTCGTGTAAATCTCGCCGGAATAGACATTGACCAGCTTCGCGTTGCGCAGTACGACATCTGCCGGCGCGGCCCCACGCGCCACCCGCACGAGGTTGTTCAGCTCCATTGCAGCATCCTCCTGAGCCCTTTAGTCGGCCATTATACCATAGCGCCGGTGTCGTTCGCGCCCGCAGATTTTTGAATCCTCATCAGCGGCGCATCCTTCGACTGGTCTTGCGCCGTGCCCGCGCTGGCGTCGTGGACCCGCTCAGGATGCTTGCGCCCCCAGGTCAAGATGCACGAAGCGGCCCCAGCCCGGCGCAGGCATGAACTCGCCTGCGGCCACGAGGCGGCGGCCGCGCACGAACACATCGCGCACCGCACCTTGCACGCGCCAACCCTCGTAGGGCGTGTAACCGGCCAGGTTGTGCAACCGGTCGGCGCGGATCGTTGTCTCCGGCCGCGGGTCGTAGATGACCACGTCCGCATCCAGCCCGGCGGCCAGCCGGCCCTTCGCCACCAGCCCGAAAATGCGGGCCGGGTGCGCGCTGGTCAGCGCGGCCAGCCGCGGCCAGGTGAGCCGTCCCGCGGCCACGCCGTACGTCGCCAGCAGCGGCAGCAGCGTCTCCAGCCCGGGGATGCCGCCGGGAGTCTTGGTGAACTCCGCGTGCTCGCGCTTCTGCCCGATCGTGTAGTCGCAGTGGTCGGTGCCGATGGTCGCGATTTCGCCGGCCATGAGCTGCGCCCAGAGCCGCTCGCGTTCCGTCGCTGCGCGTAAGGGCGGCTGCATGATGCCCCACTCCGGATGCGCACCGCTGTAGATGCTCTCATCCAGCGTGAGATACTGTACTGTCGTCTCCGCGATGGCGCGTTGGCCCTGCGCGGCGGCGCGCGTCACCTCATCTACCGTGCCGCCTGCGGAGCAGTGGACGACGTACAGCCGCGGGTCGCCGGCCGCGCGCGCGAGGAAGAGCGCCCGGTGCGCGGCCTCGACCTCGGCCAGCGCGGGCCGCGCCTGCCCGTGATACGCGATCCCGGTCTTGCCCGCAGCCACGAGTGACCGGGTCGCGGCGGCGACGAGCGCGTCGTTCTCGCAGTGCACCATCACGACGATATCGTGCCGCGCAGCGGCAGCCAGAGCGCGCAGCAGCGCCGCGTCATCCTGATAGTAGTTGGGCCGGTAGGTCGTGTAGACCTTGATCGAGTTGATGCCCGCGGCCAGCAGGTCGGCCATCCAGCGATCCAGGGTGGCATCATCCTCCGGCAGCTCGGTCAGCATCATGTGCAGGCCGTAGTCGATCTGCGCTCGGCCGCCGATTTCTGCCTGCCGCGCGGCCAGGGCCGTGTGCATATCCTGGCCAGGGAACTGGGTCGCAAAGTCGATGACCGTGGTCACGCCGCCGCAGGCCGCAGTGCGCGTGCCGATTTCCCAGTCGTCGGGCGTGCGGTAGAGGCCCGTGTTGAGCTGAATGTGCGTGTGCGGGTCCACCAGCCCCGGCAGGACGATACAGCCCGCCGCGTCGATGACCGCGTTGGCGCCCTCAGCCGCCAGCGATAGGCCGATGGCCGCGATGCGCTCGCCGGCCAGGAGGATATCGCCCTGCCGCCCCCCGTCGGGCAGGATCAGCGTGCCATTACGAATCAAGGTCGTGGTCTGCATGTTTACCCCTCCAGGCAATGCATCTTACGGATGCTCCGCTGGTCTGGCGGTATTATAGCCGCATGATTGAGATTTATTCCAGCATCGAATGTCCCTTTGCCTATCTGGCGGTCTATCGGCTGCGCCGGGTGTGGCCGGAGTATGCAGGCCGCGCTGCGATTGTCTGGCGCGCGCTCGCGCTCGAATACATCAACGGCCGCGGGCCGAGCCGGCCCGTCATCGAGTTGGAGCTTGATCTGTTCCGGCGGATGGAGCCGGGGCTGCCCGTCCAGAAGTGGAGCCGCCCCGCATGGGAGTGGCCGGTGACGATGTGGCCCGCGTTCGAGGCGCTGGCTTGCGCGCAGGCGCAGACTGCCGACGCGGGCATGGCAATGAGCTGGGCGCTGCGGTATGCTTTCTTTGCGGAGAGCCGCAATATCGCCCTGCGGGGTGAGTTGCTGGCCATCGCGCAGGAGGTCGCGCGGGAGACGCCGCTGGACCTGCACCAATTCGAGGCAGATTGGGATGGCGGGCGCTATAAAGGGACGGTCATTGCGGAGAGCCGCCGCGGCTGGCATGACCTGAAGGTGAACGGCAGCCCGACCTGTGTGCTGCCCGGCGGCCGGCAGGTCAGCGACCTGGCGACAGGCGACATCGAAATCGACGAAGGGCATGCTGTGCTGCTGCACCACACGCCTTTCGCGGGTGATCCGCTGGCGGTATATCGTCGTTTGCTGGATAGCGCGGTGTGAACTTCAGGCGCCGGCGGCTGCCGTTACCCCATCCAGCTCAACCATAAGACCCCCAGGAGCAGACTGACCAGCGTAATCGGCACGCCCGCCTTCAGATACTCGCGGAACGACAGCTCCACGCCCCGGCCCTGCGCGACCTCAGCCACAATGAGATTAGCGACCGAGCCGAGCAGCGTCAGGTTGCCCGCAAACGTCGTCGCCATCGCCAGCGTCAGCCAGGCCTGCTGCGGGTCGGGCAGTTGGGGCACGAGGGGCCGGAACAGCAGGACCGCCGGCACGTTGGAGACCAGGTTGCTTAGGATCGCGCCGACAATCGACAGGGCTGCGACGCCCTGTGTCGCCAGCGGCCGCCCCACGGCGAAGAGCTTCTCGCTCAGCCCGCTGTGCTCGATGGCGCCAGTCACGATGAACAGGCCGCCAAAGAACACCAGCAGTGTGAAGTCTACCTCGTTGAAGACCCGTTGCGGCCTGACGCGTCGCGTGATGAGCAGCAGCGAGGCCGCGACCAGCGCGGCCAGCGGGATCGGCGCGCCCGCAATGAACGCGACCAGCATCACCCCGGTTGCCAGCATGCCCTTGTGCAGCAGGGGCCGGTAGATGGCTTCGCGCGGCAGGCTGATGTTCTGCGCCAGGGGTCGGGCGAACTCCGCACGGTACACAAGCACCACCACGAGCCAGGCGACGGCCAGCCCCGCAATAGACACCGGTGCGAGCCGGCCCGTGAAGGCGGTAAAGCTCAGGCCCGCATTGACGCCGATAATCATGTTCTGCGGGTTGCCGACGATTGTTGCAGCCGAGCCGATATTGGCCGCGGTCACCAGGCCGATCAGATAGGGGATCGGGTTGCGCTCCAAGGCCAGCACGATATCGAGTACGAGCGGGGTGAACATGAGGACGATGGTGTCGTTGAGAAACAGGGCGGACAGCACGCCTGATACGACGACGATCAGTGCGAGCAACTGGCGGGGGGTGCGCGCCAGCCGGATGACTTCGCTGGCGACGAGCCGGAAGAAGCCCGCCAGCCTCAGGTTTACGTTAAGCACCATCATGGCGAAGAGCAGCACCAGCGTGTTCATGTCGAGCGCGGCGTAGGCGTCTTTGAGCGGGATGGCGCCGAGCGCGATGAGCGCGGTCGCGCCGACGAGCGCAATGGTGGCGCGGTTCATGTGGAGCCACGGATAGCGGCCCACCGCAACGCCCACCAGCGTCACAAAGACCACCGCGGTCGCGAGCCACTGGAGCAAGGTCATTGGTACGGCTCTTTCATCTGACGCGTGAAACCGGGCCCTGGTGCGAACAGTCCCCTCGCCAGGAAACCCGGTTTCTACAGGCTGTTGTGTTTACGCTTGCTGCGCGGTGAAGTAGGTGTGGACCTGCTTCAGCCAGTCGATGATGTCGATCTCCTGCGGGCACTTGGTCTCGCACTCGCCGCATTCGATGCAGTTGTCGGCCCGCTCTTCTTCGCGCACCCAGTGCGTGTACGCCGCGCGCATTGGGTCGCGCGCGTTGAACATGACGGCTTGGTTGTACAGCTCGAAGATGCGCGGGATCGCGACATCGTTCGGGCACGGTTGACAGTACTTGCAGTTGGTGCAGGGGATGGCCGCCAGCGCGTCGTACTGGTCGCGCACCCGGTCCACCAGCGCGAGTTCCTCAGGCGTCATCGTGCCGGGGCCGCTGCGGTCCGCGCTCGCGAGGTTCTCCGCGACCTGCTGGAAGGTGCTCATGCCGCTGAGCAGCAGGCCCACCTGCGGCTGGTTCCAGACCCATTGCAGGGCCCAGTCCGCGGGGGTGCGATCGCTGCCGGCCGTATCCCAGAGCGCCTGCACCGGCTGCGGCGGCTTGTTCGCCAGCTGCCCGCCGCGCAGCGGTTCCATGACCACGACCGCCAGCCCCTTGTCCGCGGCATAGTGCAGCCCGGCGGTGCCCGCCTGGAGATTCACGTCCATGATGTTGTATTGAATCTGCGCCAGCGTCCAGTTGTCGTACGCGTCCACGATCTCCTTGAAGGCGTCCAGGTTGTCGTGGAACGAGAAGCCGAGATGCTGGAAGCGCCCCGCGGCCATCGCGCGCTCGGCCCAGGCCAGCACGCCGAAATCGCGCACCTTGGCCCAGCTCTCCGCGCCCAGCGCGTGAATCAGGTAGAAGTCGGGCGGGCCTTGCAGGCGCTCGGTCTGCTCGTCGAGCAGCGCGTCGAAGTCTTCCGGCTTCTCGACCTTCCAGTGCGGGAGCTTGGTCGCGACCTTGACCCGCTGCCGGTAGCCGTCCTGGAGTGCACGACCGACAAACGGCTCGCTCTGCGAGCGATGATAGCCGTAAGCGGTGTCCACGTAGTTGACGCCGTGGTCAATCGCGTGGCGCACCATGCGCGCGGCCTCCGCCTCGTCGATCTGGTCCGGCTGCCCTTCCATAGTGGGCAGCCGCATGCAACCGAACCCCAGCGCGGAGGCGCGCCAGTCCAGCTTGCCGAATTTGCGATACTGCATGATTCACATCCTCCTCAAGATGGGTCAATCAGCGTACCGGTGAATTGTAACACAGGTTCCAGTAGACTGCACAGTGACGAATTGAGCGTTGGAGCGGCAACTGAGAATCACAGCAAAAATCCTCTTGCCGGCGACACGATTAAGCTATAGAATGTGACCAGGAGGCGAGTCATGACAACGATGTTGCTGCTGATCGGGGCCTTATCCTGTCTGTCCCTTGCACTGTTTCCTGTCCTCGGGTTCGCTCCATCACGATCTTCCGCTGCGCCAGAAGGCTTGATTACGGTTACCACGGTACATGACGACGAGTATTACGACAACTCTTACGTGGGTACTGGCTGTTCACTCAGAGAAGCGATCATGTCGGCCAACTGGGATCTGGAGTTCGGCGGATGCCCGTCCGGCTATGGTGATGACACGATTATTGTGCCTGCGGGCCGGTACATCTTGTCTGCCGTCGGTGTGGTGGAGGACGGCAACTGGACGGGTGACCTCGACATCAGCAGCAACGTAACGCTCATCGGCGCAGGCGCGGAGTTGACCGTCATTGACGGCAACGACACGGATCGTGTACTGGAGGTCCATGCGGGCGCACGGGTCGTGCTGAACGACGTGACGATCACGCAGGGCCGCTCGCCAGATGGTCTGGACAACGCGGAGCTCGGCGGCGGTGACGCCGAACCGGGCGGGGGGATTCGCAACGCGGGCGAACTCTGGTTACTGTCGTGCGTGATCACGGAGAACCAGACGGGTGAGGGCGGACGAGGGTCAAAGGGAACGACGGCTCTGGGCGGCGACGGCGGAGATGGCGGCGGCATTTTCAACGTGGGGCGCTTATTTTTGGAGCGTTCGACGGTGCGCGCCAATACCGCCGGGCGTTCAGGGTTTGGTGGCGACCGAAACGGCGAGGTGGGGCGGGCCGGCAGCGGTGGCGGCATTTATAACCGGGGCGAGCTTTCTTTGCGGAACAGTCGCGTCATACAGAATCAAGCCGGCGATCCTAT
>JAKPQT010000268.1 GCA_029555885.1 Chloroflexota bacterium
TTTGCGCCGGTGGTTTGTGCCGGCCATGTTCGTCGTGCTCGCGTTGTGGCTGGTGGCCAGCGTGCCCGCCGCTGCGACAGGGGCGGACCTACCTGTGCTGCAAGAGCCCACTCCGACGGTGCAGGTGACTGCCACGTCCACGGCTGCCCCTGTCCGCACTGCGCGCAGCGACACCGAAAACATTCTGGTCCTCGGCGCCGACCCCAGGCCCGGCGACAAGTCCTGGCGCACCGACACAATCATGATCGTGGCGGTCGATTACCAGAAGGATGTGCCCGGCGGCAGGCCCCAGGTCGGCGTCATCTCGGTGCCGCGTGACCTGTGGGTCAACATCCCCGGCTACGGCAACGGTCGCATCAACCAGGCCGACTACATCGGGGAAGGGCGCAAGCCGAACGGCGGGGGCCCTGCGCTCGTCAGCGAAATCCTCAACAATACGCTGGGCATCCGTACGACCCACTATGTGCGCATTCGGCAGGAGGGGCTGGTGGAGCTGGTGGATGCGCTCGGCGGCGTGACCGTGACGCTGGACTGCCCGCTAAATGAGCTGACGCCCAACGGCCGCGGCGGGTATAACCACTTTAATCTGCCTGCAGGGGAAAATTTCCTGGATGGAGCCGCTGCGAAAAAATTCGCTACGTTCCGCTACGCGTCGAACGACTTCTCGCGCGCCTCGCGGCAGCAGCAGCTCATCTGGGCCATCCGCGAGCGCGCGCTGCAGATCGATGCCATCCCCATAATCCCGCAGCTCTGGCAGGCGCTCTCCAAGACCTTCACGACCGATCTGAGCCTGCTCGATGTCATCCGCTTTGCACGGCTGGGCAGCCAGTTGGATGCCGACCAGGTGCATGGCGTGGTCTTCAGCACCCGCGCACTCGCAAACACCGTCATGTCCGGCGGCGCGCAGGTGCTCGTCATCCGCAGTCGTACCGCGCTCATGGCGGAGGTGGACTCGCTTTTTGCGGGCAAGCCGATCGCGGAACAGGGCCGCCAGGGCTCCGGCCGCTGCCCGAACTGATGACACGATGACGGGGTGAGCAGGTGAGCAGGTGACGGGGTGATGTAGGGGTTACCTGCGGCAGGCCTGCTTTCGAATGCGTTGGAGTCGAGGCTTCAGCAGGTTGCACAGTGACTAAACTGATTCCAGAGTGAGTACCGCGGTCAGAACTGAGACAGGATTGACAGGATTGACGGGATTACTCCTGTAAATCCTGTCAATCCTGTCCAAAATCACCTCTGGTTTTCACATTGGACTGAGTATAGCCGTATACAACCTAACCAGCTAAAGCCTCGACTCCAACAGCACCTGTCCTCCTATTCGCCTGTTCACCTGTTCTCCTCTTCATCTGCTCACCAGTTGCAGGCCCAGCAGCGCCACCATCCCCACGGCCAGCGTCAGAAGCACGCTGCGCGTGCGCCAGGCGACCAGCGCGGCCGCGAGACCGGCCCAGAGCTGCGGGTTCGCGGGCGACAGATGGAGCCGATCCTGCCACGTCGCCAGCTCAGGGAAGATGATGGCTGTCAACACCGCGGGCGGCACGTAGCGCAGCGCGCGCTGGAACCACTCCGGCACGGCCACCCGGCCCCACAGGAAGATGAACGACAGCCGGATGCCGAAGGTGATGACCCCCGCGAGCACGACGGTCAACCATAGCGTCATGCTGACCTCCGCTCTGCCGTTCGCTGAACGCGGCGCTCAACCCACATGCCCGCCGCAATGCCCGCCAGCGCGGCCAGCAGCAGCCCCGTCTTAAGTGGAAAGCCGGTAGTCGCCAGCCCAACGAACCCTGCAACGGCTGCCGCAACCACGCTCGGCCGGTCTCGCAGCGCGGGCACGACCAGCGCGATGAACGTCAGCGGCAGGAAGAATCCGGTCGGCCAGCTCTCCGGCAGCCGCGCGCCGATGAACAGCCCGACGAGTGTGCTGACCTGCCACGACGCCCAGAGCGTCAGCCCTGCGCCCAGGAAATACCAGTGGCGGCGGTCCGGTGATTCCGGCTCACTTGCGATGCGCTGATAGTGGGTAATGACGACTGCATAGGCTTCATCGGTCAGCAGGTAAGCCAGCACAATCTTCCACGCCGGCCCCAGGTGCTTGACGTAAGGGGCGATTGACGCGCTGTAGAGCGCGTGGCGCAGGTTGACTACGAAGACGACCATCAGGATGACCAGGCCGGACGCACCCGCGCCCACAAGCTGCGCGGTGATGAACTGCGCCGACCCTGCGAAGATGATGGCCGATGTTGCCTGGGCCAGGGCAGGCGGCATCCCCGCGCTGATCGCGAGCGCGCCGAAGATGAGACCGAAGGGTGCCACGCCCAGGAGGATCGGCGCTTCGTCGCGTACCCCGGCGAGGAACTGGCGTTTGCGGGTGAGTGGGGCCATGCGGTGTCTCGTAATCCCTTGGCAGCAAATGCCGCGTATGTTAGCATGGGTGCAACAAAGCGCAAAGAAGGGTCCTGCATTCATGGCGGAACAGCAGACGGATATGGCTCCCGGCCGTTTTACCCGTCCGGAGGAGCTTGCCTATGCTGGCCTGGGCGAACTGCTCAGGGTCTGGTCCGGCATCGGACTGCAATCGTTCGGGGGCGGCGCGTCCACACTCTACCTCATTCACGAGGCGTGTCGACGGCGGGGCTGGCTGTCGGAGGAGGAGTTCACCCGCGCGTGGGCGCTGGTCCAGATCTCCCCGGGCATCAACCTCATCAAGCTGACACTTCTCATCGGGTACAAGCTGCGGGGTTGGCCGGGGCTGCTGGTCGCCTTGGCCGGTCTGCTGCTGCCCAGCGCGGTCGTGACGGTCCTGATGACTGCAGGACTGGCTGCGGTGCGTGAGCAGCCGGTCGTTGCTGCCGCGATGCGCGGGGTGGTGCCCGCAACCATCGGTCTGAGCATTGCGCTGGGACTGCAGATGGCCTGGCCGCTGCTGCGCGCAGCACGCAAGGAGGGCCGCGCCAGCATCATCGCCCACTTGCTTATCATCCTCGCGGCGCTGCTCCTGCTGGTCATTGCGCACGCCTCCCCGCTTTTGGCGTTGGGACTCGGGGGCGCGGCGGGCGTGTTGGTGCTGGGACGGCTGGCACATCCCCAGCAGGGGCGTGCCCCATGAATTGGATCCTCTACTTCTGGTTCTTCCTCAAGGGATCGCTCTTTTCCACGGGCGGATTCGGCAACCTGCCGTTCCTGCACGAGGACCTGCTCGCTCACGGATGGGCGACCGAGGCCGATTTCGTGCAGGCGCTGGCCGTGGGTAACCTCAGCCCGGGACCGAACGGGCTGTGGACCATCAGCTTGGGCTACCTGTCGGGAGGCTGGCTGGGCGCGGCGCTGTCGCTGCTGGCGATTACGCTGCCGACGCTGCTGATCCTCGGCGTGGTCGCGCTCCATCGCCGCGTGGAGGACCGGCCCGCGGTCCGCAACTTCACGCGCGGGCTGTCGCTCGGCGTTGTCGGGCTCATCATCGGGGTCGCACTGACGCTGTTCAGTTCTACCGTTGCGGACTGGCGCGGGGCAGCCATCACTGCCGGCGCGCTGGCCCTCGCGCTGAGCAAGCGCGTTCCGGTGCTCGCCGTCCTCGCGCTCGGCGCGGCCGCGGGATGGCTGCTGTATGCAGCGTGAGAGTAGAGCACTGATGACGCTGATGTGCCAAGCTCCGCTTGGCCTCGATTGACGCAGATCGGCTTATAGTTGATTTGAATCGCTGAGGAGTCCGCATCCTCAGATGCGGAACGGCCCGCTCTGCTTGCGGATCCGTCCGCATTTGAGAATGCGGACTCCGCCGGTTGACAAGGTGCGCAGTGCCGCGTTCCTGAGCCGCGTCAGCCCAGCCGCATCAGCTTCCCCTCCGCCGGGCCGAGCCAGAAGTGGACGACCAGCCCGTCGGCATACCGTCGGACGGCCTCGGCACCCTGGTCGAGCGTGACAGACCGCAGCTCGCCGGTGCTGCGCGCGACCTCGCTGACCTCGGTATGTGAGGTGCGCAGGCGCAGCGTGACGCGCGCCGACTGTGCCCGGTCTCGGTTCGCCAGGTAGAGCCATGGCAGCCCCGCCGCGTCGCGAAACTCTCCGATGACGTACTCCCCGCCCTCCACCCCGGCCACCAGTCCGTCGAGCGGCTGCACGGTCGCGCCTGCGGGAGCGTCCGGCCAGTGATGCACCGCGCTCGAGGTCAGGCCGAGCATATGCCGGCCCACCCCGCGTAGCTCCCGGTTGAGTCGCGCCACCACGTCATACTTCAGCGTGGGCCGGCCGTCCAGCCCGATGATGCCGTCGCGGAAGTTCTCCACATCGGGCGTCCAGTAGGTGAAGTAGGCCAGTCCCTTGCCGCCGTAGGCCAGCGTCGTGTTGACCTGCCAGCGCAGGTCTGCCGGGGACGGGTCGCGGTAGTCGAAGTGCGGGGTGGCGAGGATGATGTTCCAGAAAGGCACGCCCGCCTGCAACGCCTCCGCCCGGATGGTCTCCAGGTTGGCGAAGTAGCCGGGCCGGTCGCCCCATTCCATCAACGAGTAGTGGTCGTAGGACAGGAAGGGCGGCCTGACTGTCTGAAGGTACGCGCGGACGTGCTGCGCGTAGTCAACGGTGCCAAGCTGATCCGGCGATGCGTAGTTGGGAAACAGGTTGATGAACGCCGCGTGCTGCGGGTCGGCCGCGCGGAACGCGGCCGTGAGCTGCGCCAGCGCGGCGAAGTGGGTCAGGCTCGGTTCATCGGTCAGGTAATAGCCGAACAGGGCCGGGTGGGCGGCATAGTCGCGCACGACCGCCGCGACGACCTCCTCCCAGCCGGCCTGCCGGGGCAGGTCGCGGTGGATGCGCGGATCCAGCACGATGCCCAGCATGTCGTTCTCCGCACACAGGTCGAGCGCGAGTCGCCCGGCCTCCGGCGTGTCTGCGGGCACCGGCACGACGGTGAAGCCGCACGCGGCAGCCTCGCGGTAGCGCGCCGGTTCAGTCGGGGGCGCGCACCAGTAGCTGATGGGATAGGTCTCAGTGTGCATGGGCGCTTGGTTGTCCTTGGCGTCTAAACCGATTTTAGAGTGAGTACCGCGGTCAGAACTGAGACAGGATTGACAGGTTTGACGGGATTACTCCTGTGAATCCTGTCAATCCTGTCCAGAATCGCCTCTGGTTGTCACATTGGACTGAGTATAGTACAGGTGGCACGCGACCTGACGGCCCGGTTCTACTTCCTCGAGCGGCGGCTCGACCTGGCGGCAGATTTCCATCACCCGTGGGCAGCGGGTGGAGAAGCGACAGCCTCTGGGCGGGTTGACCGGGCTGGGCACATCCCCCTCCAGCACGATGCGTTCGCGCGTCGCTTCGAGATCCGGGTCGGGCACGGGCGCAGCAGACAGCAGGGCCTGGGTATAGGGGTGCAGCGGCCGCGCGTTGACCGCGTCGCTCTCGCCCAGTTCGACGATCTTTCCCAGGTACATCACCGCGGTGCGGTCGCACACGAAGCGCACCATCGACAGGTCGTGTGAGATGAACAGATAGGTCAACTTCAGATCGCGTTGCAGCCGCTTGAGCAGGTTGACGATCTGCGACTGGATCGAGACATCCAGCGATGAAATCGGCTCGTCGCATACGATGAACTTCGGGTTCAGGCTCAACGCGCGCGCGATGCCGATGCGCTGGCGCTGGCCGCCGGAGAACTCGCTGGGGAAGCGGTTGACGAAGTAGGGATTCAGCCCCACCAGGCTCATTAGTTCCGACGCGCGTGCCTCCGCGGCCTTGCCCTGCGCGATGCCATGCACCGTCATCGGCTCGATGAGCGCGCGACCGATGGTCATACGCGGGTTGAGCGACGAGTACGGATTCTGGAAGATGATTTGCATCTTGGGCCGGATGCGACGCAGTGCCTCTCCGCGCAGCCGGGTGAGCTCCTGGCCCTCCAGCAGCACGGTCCCGGAGGTCACGGGCTGGAGCTGGAGGATGGCGCGGCCGGTCGTGGTCTTGCCGCAGCCGCTCTCGCCCACGAGCCCAAGCGTTTCGCCCTCGTAGATGTCGAACGAGACATCGTCCACGGCTTTGACATAACCGACGGTGCGCTGCAACAGCCCGCGTTTGACCGGGAAGTACTTCTTCAGGTTCCGGACACTCAGTAGCGCCGGGCGGTCGATCTGTGCTGTCGTCATGTTCCAGGACCTTGCTGAGTCGTCGCGCGGGTGGAGGAGGCACGCACTTCCTCCCAATACCAGCAGGCCGCGCCGTGCTCCGCATCCACAGGCAGCAGGGGCGGCCTCTCGCTGAGACACCGCTCGCGGCGGTACGCGCAGCGCGGGTGGAAGGGGCAGCCGGTTGGCAAGCGCACCATGTCCGGCGGTGCGCCGTCGATGTAGGCCAGCTCCGCATCGCGCGGCAGGTTCGGCCGCGGCACGGAGTTGAGCAGGCCGAGCGTGTACGGGTGGCACGGCGCACGGAAGATCTCGCGAATGGGCGCCATCTCGACGATGGACCCGGCATACATCACGTTGACCCGATGGGCCAGCCGCGCAATGACACCCAGGTCATGCGTGATCCAGATGACCGCCATGCCCATCTCGGCCTGGAGCCGCTTCACCAACTCCACGATTTGCGCCTGGATCGTCACATCGAGTGCGGTCGTCGGCTCATCCGCGATGAGCAGCCGGGGTTGGCAGGAGATCGCGATCGCAATCATGACGCGCTGGCGCATTCCACCGGAGAACTGGTGCGGGTAATCATCGAGCCGTTCGGCTGCGCGGGGGATGCCGACGTACGAGAGCACCTCCACCGCGCGCTTGCGCGCGGCGCGGGCGTTCTGCCCCAGGTTGACGCGCACAGCTTCTGCAATCTGGTTGCCGATGGTCATCACCGGGTTGAGCGACGTCATCGGGTCCTGGAAGATGACGGCAATCTGGCTGCCGCGCACCCCGCGCAGTTCCTCCGGCGTCATCTTCAGCAGGTCGCGAGGAGCGCCCGTTCCGCTGTCAAAGAGCGCCTGGCCGCCCAGGATGCGCGCGGGCGGCTCCGGAATCAGCCGAAGCAGCGCGAGGCTGCTGACGCTCTTCCCGCAGCCGCTTTCGCCGACGATGCCGAGAATATCGCCGTGGTTCAGCCGGTACGAGATGCCGTTGACCGCGGCTACGACGCCATCCTTCGTAAAAAAGGCGACCTCAAGATTCTGCACATCCAGCAGTGGCCCGCGGCCGGGCTTGGTTTGGGACCTCATAGGCCCCGCCTATACGTTGACATTGACATCCAGCGCCTCTCGCAGCCCGTCGGCCAGCCCCTGGAACGCCAGCACCGACAGTGTGATCATCATGGACGGAAAGACGAACAGGTGTGGAATCGATTGCCAGTCGGCTGCGGCCTCGTTGAGCATCTGGCCCCAGCTTGGCTGCGGCGGCCGCACGCCCATGCCGATGAAGCTCATGCTGGCCTCTGCGAACACGGCGACCGGGATGCCCGCCGCGAAACTCCACAGCAGGAGCGGCGCGACCTGGGGCAGGACGTGGTTGGCGAGGATGCGCCAGGTCGGGATGCCCAGCGCGCGCGACGCTTCGATGTAATCCTGCTCGCGGATCGAGAAGCTCATGCCCCGCACGATGCGCGCGGAACCCACCCAGGCCGTGATGGTCAGCGCGAGGATCAGGTTCCGCAGGCTCGGTGAGAGTACCATGACCATGAACAGGACAATCAAATACCACGGCAGCGCGGAGAACAGGTCGATGAGCCGCGTGACCAGCCAGTCGAAGATGCCGCCGGCGTACCCCGCAATGATGCCCAACGGGACGCCGATAATCAGGCCCGCGAGCTGGGTCAGCAGGCCGACGAGCAGCATGGCCCGCGCACCGTACATGATGCGCGTGAGCATGTCGCGGCCCAACCGGTCCGTTCCCATCGGATGGTCCAGGGTGGGGGCCTGTTTCGTCGCGCCGAAATCCGGCTTGGCATATTCGTAGGGCGTCAGGATCGGCGCCGCGACGGCTGCGAAAATCACCAATATCGCGAAGGCAAGCCCAAACAACGCCAGCCGGTTGCGCCGGAAGCGTCGCCATGCGCCGGCCCAGAAGCCTGCGTATTGGACCGGTTCCGTCGCGGCTGCTTCGGGCAGCGGGGGTGGCTTGCGGATGGCTTCGACGGTCATCGGCCCTCCTGAACGCGCACGCGCGGGTCAATGATGCCATACAGGATGTCGGTCAGCAGGTACGTCAGCGAAATCAGGACAGCCCAGAACATGGTGATCCCGAGGACCAGCGGATAATCGCGATTGGTGCTGGACATCACGAAGTACGTGCCCAGGCCCGGCAGGCCGAAGACGAACTCGATGAAAATGGAGCCCGTCATCATGCCGGGAAACAACGGCAGGAAGTTTGTGACCATCGGGATCAGCGCGTTGCGGAGCACGTGACGGCTCATTACGCTCGACTGGCGCAACCCCTTGGCATAGGCTGTGCGGACGTAATCAGCCGACATCGCCTCGGCCAGGCACTGCCGCGTCCAGCGTGCGACCCCGCCCGTCGCCGGCAAGGCATAGGCGACGACCGGCAGGATGAGATGGCGCGCATCGCCCCAGCCCCCTGCGGGCAGCAGCCGCAGCCGCGCTGCAAACACATAGGCCAGGATATAGGCCATGACGAAGGATGGAATGGTGGCGATGAACACTGAGTAGCCCGTGATGATGTTGTCCAGTAGACTGTTCTGCCGTGCGGCCGCGATCATCCCCAGGATGATGCCCAGCGTTACCGCCAGCAGCGCAGCCAGCCCGCCTACCAACGCGCTATACGGCAGCACCTTGCCGATCATCTGCGTGACTGACAGCTCCGGCGCGGTAAAGGGGCGACCGAAGTCGAGCCGGGCCGCGTTGCCCAGCCACACCAGGTACTGCTGCCAGAGCGGCTTGTCCATGCCGTACTTGGCCTTGAACGCCTCGACCTGCTCCGGCGGCAGAGGGATGTCCGCGTTCTGCATCCATGGTCCACCGGGTACCGACCGCGAGAGCGCGAAGGTGAACATCGACAGCAGTATTAGCATCACGATGATACCGAACATGCGGCGGAGGATATAGGAGAGCATTTGACCTCACCCCCCTGGCCCCCTCTCCTACACCTTCGTGCAGGAGAGGGGGAGAGAGTGTCCAGACAGAGTAGATTACAGCCCGGCGCGGCAGTCCGACTGCGCCCAGTACATGCCCTCGTACGCGTGCGGGCAGCCCACACCGCCGCCGCCGTAGAAGGCAAAGCCGTCCTTGTTCGGGACGAGTGTCTCGCCCTTCAGATTGCAGGGCCAGAGGTCGATGGCGAACGGGCTGACCAGGAAGTAGAAGGCGGTGCTGTTCACCAGGTCCTTCTCCGACTGCTGCATCAACTCGAACCGCTTGGCCGCGTCCAGCGTCGCATTGGCCGCATTGTACGCCTCGGTCCACGCCTTCGTATCGGTCGGGTGGCGACCGCCATCCCGGAAGACGTTGAGGAAGGTTGCTGGATCATAGTAATCCAGCGCATAGCTGACGTAGTAGATGGGTGCGGTGCGGTCGGTGAACGCGGCCGCAGTGAACGACTGGAAGTCCGATGGCCGCAGCTCGACGGTGATGCCCAGGTTCTCCTGCCACATGGCCTGGAGTGCCTGCGCCAGCAGGTTCATCTTGTCGGTTGGCTGGCGGATGTACATCTCGAACTTCGGGAAGCCCTGGCCGTTGGGGAAGCCCGCGCCTGCGAGCAGCGCCTTGGCCGCCTCAGGGTCATACTTATTCGGCTCCAGCTCCTTGAGCTGGTCGCCGATGTAGTTGGGGAAGCCCATGGGCAGGATGCCCCAGGCCGGGTTGCCGAAGCCCTGGTATATCTGCGCGATGAGCGTCTCTTTGTCGATGGCCTTGCAGAGTGCCATCCGCACGTCGGGGTTAGCGAGCTCGGGGAAGCTGCCCAGGGTGTTGAACCCGATGTAGTCGGTGAAGGAGGACGGCTGTGGATGCGACTCGGCGCGCAACACCGGGTTGCTGTTGACCTGCGCCACCTCGCCGCTCGGGCTGTCCATATTGATGCGGATGTATTTCGTGTCGCCTGCGATATAGGCGGCCAGACCGGGGGCGAGCTTCTGCTCGCGAATCTCAGTGACATAGGGCCGGCGGATGCCCTTGTAGGTGGTGTTCAGTTCCCACTTGTGCTGGACGCCGCGCTCGAACTGCGTGAGCTTGAACGGCCCCGAGGAGACGAACTTGGCCGGGTCGAGCGCCCAGTTGTCACCGAACTCCTCGTACGCGTGCTGCGGCGCGACGCCGTACCAGGTGCCGATGCCGGGCAGGTAGGGCGTGGGAACTTCCGTAGTGATGCGCAGCGTAAAGTCATCGACTGCGGTGACGCCCAGTTCCTCGACCGGCGCTTCCTTATTGTAGACCTTGGCCGCGTTCTTGATATCGAAGTAGAACCAGCCGAAGTCGTACTGGTTGCTGAGAGACCTCTGGAGCGTGTAGACCCAGTCGTTGGCCGTGACGGGCTTGCCGTCGCTGAAGACCAGGTCCTTGCGCAGGACGAAGTCCCAGTTCAGGCCGTCGTCCGAGACAGTCCAGCTTTCGCACCCGACCGGCACGGTCTCCAGGTCGATGTTGAGGGTGGTCAGGGTTTCGTAGCCGCCGGCATGTTCGAACGCGCGGTTGTAGAGCGACTCCATGATGTGGCCGAAGCCGCCGCCGGTCTGGCCGACGGCCGCCAGGATGTACTGCTCCTCAAGGGGCAGCGCATCGGCCGGCAGCGTGACGCCGAGGGCATTCGTCGGGCCGGTGGCGGGCGCGGCCGTAACCTGCACCTCGACCGTCTTCTCGACGACCTGGGTCTGCACGACCTCTTTCTCGACTTCTTTCTCGACGACGACGGTTTCCTTGACGATCTGGGGGGCGGTGGGGGCTGCGGGCGCGGCACACGCTGCGGCGACGGCGCCGGCCGTCAATGTTCCGGCGCCCCGTAAGAGCTGACGACGAGTAATCTGCGGACTCACTGTATCTACCTCCTCATGTAATGATGGCGAATGTGGGCGGTTGACAGGGGAATGATAAGCTGGGCGCATGCTCCTTTCACAGATACACGGATGGCTTGTGTTAGCGCTAACGACAGTGTAATAGAGAGCGGTGCGGCTGTCAAGCGGGAAAAACTACCCAAGACGCTGCGTCGCAGCGCGCAGCGCATATCGCTTGACAACCATACGTCGCACGGATACACTGTTAGCGCTAACATGAATCAGTTTGCGAGGCATGTATGCAGACCCAATCCCGCATTCTGTTGACAGATGTCGCGGCGCGCGCGGGTGTCTCCATAATGACCGTATCGCGCGTCCTGAACAACCGTCCCGGCGTCAGCGCAGACACGCGCGAGCGCGTTTTGCAGGCAGCCCACGCCGCGGGCTACGTGCCCCATGTGCCGGCACGCGGGCTGGCCAGCGGGCGAACGGGTATGCTGGGCGTGGTGCTTGCGAATTTGTCCGACACCTACTACTCTGAGATTCTCCAGGGCGCAGTCATGGAAGCCGATGCGCGGGGGAGCCGCCTCATCCTGCACCTGACCGGTACGAGCGACGCGCGCGAGATTGCCCAGGTTACGACGCTGCTCGGTGGCTCGGTGGATGGCCTGCTCCTGGTGCTCCCGCGCGCCGCCGATCACTACATTACCACCATCGCAGAGCAGCGCTTTCCTTGTGTCCTGGTGGATCACCGCATGCTCGATACACCGCTACCGGCTGTGCGGTCAGCCAACCGCGCCGGCGGCGCGGTTGGGACGCAGCATTTGCTTGACTTGGGTCACCGTCACATCGGGTTCATTACCGGCGATATGACGTATGGCTGTGCGGTCGAGCGGCTGGAGGGCTGTCGCGCAGCCCTCGCTGAGCGGGGGATCGCGCATGCTGAGGGGTATGTGCAGCACGGGGACTGGACCCAGGCCTCGGGCCGGCGGGCAGCGGAGGCGCTGCTCCGGCTCGACCCGCAGCCAACGGCCATCTTTGCATCGAACGACCTGGAGGCGCTGGGTGTCTACGAGGCTGCGCACGACGCCGGGCTGCGCGTGCCGGAGGAGTTGTCTGTTGTCGGGTTCGATGACCGGCTGGAGGCGCGGCAGGCCTACCCCCGGATGACAACCGTCCGCCAACCGCTGGCGGCGATGGGCGGACGAGCGGTGCAGATGGTGTTGGCGCAGGTTGCAGGGCAGCCTTTGTCGGAACCCGTGGTAGAATTACCGACCGAACTCGTGGTGCGTGCGTCGACTGCGGTTCCGTTTACTCCATCTCTTTGAGGTTCAGGGCCGGGTTCGCGCAGCCGCCATTGCGGGTCGGCCGCACGTGCGGGACGGCCAGGTCCGTGATGCCCTTGTACGCATACGGGTCGCGGCCGGCCACCAGCACGATGTCGCGGTAGTCGGTCACGGCCATGCCCTCGCCCTGCTGCGGCGGGTGCCAGGGCAGGAGCGACGACGCGCTCATGTAGTGGTTGACCAGGGACCGCCGGTAGCCCGTCTCGGCGTTGTTGGGCAGCGACCGGTGCAGCAGGTAGCCGTTGAAAAAGACGATGGCCCCGGCCTCGACCTCGACCGGCACGGCGTCTTCATCCTGATAGGGGAAGCCCTTCGACTCCTTCGTGCAGTCGAAGCGCGCGTCGTAAGTATTGTCCAGCTCCCACAGGATGCCCGCCTTGTGCGAGCCGGGAATCACCCAGAGGCAGCCGTTCTCGGTCGTGGCCCGGTCCATCGCAATCCAGGCGCCGGTCAGCGTGCGGTCGCGCGTCGGAATGAAGTCTTCATCCTGGTGCCAGGCCTGGCCCGGCTTACCTGCGGCCTTGATGAACAGCATCGACTGCATGCACTTGACGTCCGGCCCGATGATGTGGGTCAGCACATCCACGATGACCGGGTGGGCCAGGTAGTTGTACATGACGTCGGACAGCTTGTGCGGGAAGTGGATGCAGAGGTAGCGCTGCATCACATCGTCGTCCGTCTCGCCGGGCAGCGCGGGCGTGACCCCGTGCACCTCGCCTGCGTCGCCGCGGCAGATGCGCACGGCATCTCCGCGCAGCTCCTCGACCTCGGCAGGGGACAGGGCATTGTGGACGACGAGATACCCGTTCTCGCGGAAGAATTCCGCCTCGGCCTCCCCGATGGTCGGGTAGGTGTGCGTGGTTTCGAGCGTAGGTGTGTAGGTCAGCATGCCGGTCTCCTGTAGCGTACTTGTCTAGAATTGTTGGGGCCGGTCTCGGCTGTGGCGAAGCCACGGCCGAGACCGGCCAGAACGAAGGTCTCCTGTAGCGTACTTGTTTCGAGCAACCATAGTACTTTTCGCCAGCATGCAGCGGTAATCTGCATTCCAGAGGGAACAACCAATGTCTGAAGCTGCTCTCCCCCTGCCGCGGCGCATCTGGTGGCCGTGGGGCCAACCGTCACCCGAGGCTACCCCTGTACAGCGGCTCGCCGTACGCCAGCGTTTCTCCGTGGGCCGTCAGGCGCTTGCCATCCTCTACCTATCGGCCAGCGGGCCGTGTCGCGTGTGGCTGGACCGCGGGGAGGTGGCCGTGCCTGAAAGTGGCATGCCGTCCTGGCGCGCGATGCTGCGCATCGGCATGGCATTGACCCCCGGCGAGCATACCCTGAGCATTGTCGCGGAGCCGGGTCCGCCGCCCGCGGCGGACCGTCCCTCCTTCGCGACCGGCGATTCGGCCCGGTCCGGCGACAACCAGCCCTTCCTGCTGGCGTGCCTGGATTGGGAGGAGCCCGGCCAGTTGCGCCGCGTGCCGACGGATGCCACCTGGGAGATGGTCGCAAATGCGCCAGCGAATCCGCCAGACGGTTGGGCGAGCGGGCAAGGGCTGGCTTGGCGCGGGGCGTGGGCCTTCGACGGCGTGTGGGCCGAGCCGTGGGGTATGCCCTGCAATGCACCGGATGACTTCTGCCGCCTGAGCCAGGGCTGGCAGACGCTGCGCACGGAGCGGCTCCTGCGCATCGCTGAGAGCTTCCAGGGGTTGACCACCGCGGGCGGCGCGGCAAGCGTGGACAACGAGGGTCGCCCGATCCTGCGTCCGGTCCGGCCCTACGCCGCAGCTGCACCCGCGCTCTCCTTCCAGCGCCCGCGGCTGGAGTGGTACCGCACGCGCGAGGCCCACTCGCAGATCAACAATGCCTGGCTCGATCTCTTCGAGACGCGCATGCCGCACGTCGTCTTCGACGCGGGCCGCGAGACCTTCGGCCGCGTGCGCGTGCAGGTGCGCGGGGGCGGGCCTGCGCTCATCGCCATCACGACGGGCGAGTCGTTGGGCGAGGTGCAGCGTTACGCGCGCCGCGTGACCGACATCGTGGCGTTGCGCGACTGGGAGGCTTTCGTCACCGCGCCGGCGGGCTTTCGCTACGTGAAGGTGATGACGCTCAGCTCCGGCGGCGAGGCCGTTACGCTGGAGCCGGTCGAGGTGCAGCACATCCGCTACGACGCGGAGATTGCGGGCAGCTTTGCGTGCAGCGACCCGACGCTCGACGCGATCTGGGAGCTGTCCGCGACCACGCTGCACCTGTGCATGCAGAACGAGGTGTGGGACGGCGTCAAGCGCGACCAGCTGCCGTGGATGGGCGACCTCTACACCGAGGCACTTGCGGCCTATCATGTCCTGGGCGACGCGAGTGGCGGCAGCGGTGATGCGGGCCGGCTGGTGCGTCATACGCTGGCTGTGCTGGCTGAGGTGGGCCCAGCGCCGGCGAGGCCCGTGGAGCAGGCACGCTATCCCGGATTGGCTGCCATCTGGCGCGGGGGCAGGGGCGACAGCCACGATATCAACGGCATCCCGTCCTACACGATGTGGTGGCTCGTGGGCCTGGCAGACTACCTGCGCTACACCGGCGACACCGGACTCATCTGGGAGCTGGCGGGCGAGATTCGCGCGACGCTCGATCATATCAGTCGCAGCGTGGGCGAGGATGGCCTGTGGCGGCTGCGCGACGGCTGGGACTTCGTGGACTGGTCGCCCATGACGGAGGGCGAACGACGCATCTTCTGTCACCTGCTGGCGACGCAGGCGTTGGGCCTGGGCGCTGGGCTGCTGGATGCCATCGGCCGCAACGGCGACTCCTATCGCCGCTTGCAGGCCCGGTTGCGCGAGGCGGGGCGTCACGCGTGGTGGGCCGATCCCGCGACGGCTACCTTTGGAACATCGCATCACGTCAACGCGATGGCGATTCGCAGCGGCATCCTGGCGCCGGATGAGGCCGCAGCTCTCTTCAAGCGCACGCTGGCCGCGGACCCGCCGTTGATGATGACTTACTGGCACCGCTACGCCGACCTGGACGCCGCGGGCCGCGTAGGCCAGGTGCAGTGGGGCCTCGACTACATCCGCCGTCACTGGGGCCAGGCGCTGCGCGGCGGTCACACGACCCTGTGGGAGGCGTTCGACCCGGCCTGGCTGGGCAGCCCGGACCCGCACGCCGTGTCGATGGTCGGCGCAGAGCACGCGCGTTATGGAGGCTACGAGACCTCGCTGTGCCACGGCTGGTCCGCGGGCCCCGCGGTCTGGCTGCATAGGGAGGTGCTGGGGGTGCGGCCAGCTATCCCCGGTAACGGAGCGCCCGGCTTTGCCGTTGTGGATTTCAACCCTGCCCTGGGCAGCGGCACGCGCGGCTTGCAGTGGGCGAGGGGCACGATCCCGACCCCGCGCGGACCCATCCGCGTGAGCCTTGACCGCCGCGGCGCGGAGCCGCTCGCGGAGATAGCCGTCCCGCCGGGCGTGGAGGTTTGCCTGCCCGAGCGCCCGCGTGAGACGTGGCGGGTACGCATACGTGAGCAATGATTGAGGGGTTGGGGAACGCGGCCATCGCGAATACGCGAATCGGCTCACGAATACGCGAATATGGACGCCGCGATGTACGCGATTCGTGTATTCGATTCGCGCCCGTTGGCGCATTCGATTATTCGCGATGGCCGCGTGACGGCTTGACACGCCCAATTTCATCCGTCATAATACGCCTACCTCAACCCTGACCGGCACCGCTTCGTTGCCGCCCGCCGGTCTGCGACAACCTGATATGAGCCCCTGGCTTGACTTGGCCGGCTCCGTGAGATCGTTCGGCTGAAAGGGGGTGATCGAACCATACCACCATCGGTTGACGCGCTGGATTGCGCTCGTTCCGCTTGCTTGCCGTTTTGTTCCATAAGGAGGAAGCTGATGAAACGTTGGTGGCCTGTCCTGTCCCTCTTGGTCATCCTCACGATGCTGCTCGGCGCCTGCGCAGTTCCGGCTGCCCCGGCTGCCCCGCAGGTCGTCAAGGAGACCGTCGTTGTCGAAGTCGAGAAGGAAGTCAAGGTCGTCGAGACCCAGATCGTCGAGAAAGTCATCGAGCGCGAGGTCGAGGTCGCGCCCGAGGTGACCCCCGCACCCGAGCAATTGAGCGGCACCTTCATCGTCGGCCGCGGCGGTGATTCGGTCATCCTCGACGTTGGCCCCGCGACCGACGGCGAATCCTGGCGTGTCATTCAGGAAGTCAACGAGCCGCTCATCCGCCTGGAAGGCACGAGCACCAAGCCGATCCCCTGGCTGGCTGAACGGTGGGAGACCGAAGACAGCCAGACCTGGACCTTCTACTTGCGCCAGGGCGTCACGTTCCACAACGGCAACCCGTTCAACGCCGAGGTTGTGGCCTGGAACATCGACCGCTGGAAGAACCCCGACAACGAGTATCGCTTCGGCCGCGCGTTCGAGTACTACGACTCGGAGTTCGGCACGGAATCTGGCATCGAATCGGTGGAAGTGGTCGACGAGTACACCGTCAAGATCAAGCTGATGCAACCCTCTGCCGTCATGCTCGCCAAGCTCTCGCTGACCGGCGTCTTCGGCATGGTGGACCCGGCGGAAATCATGGCACAGGGGGACAAGTACGGCACCCCGGCTGGCACGATTGTCGGCACCGGTCCCTTCAAGTTCGT
>JAKPQT010000312.1 GCA_029555885.1 Chloroflexota bacterium
TGTGACAGTCCACGATCTGATTCCGCTGTTGCTGCCCGCGTATCGCGGGGGGCTGTTGCAGCGGGGCTATACGTGGTTGGTGAGCCGAACCGCGCGGCGCGCGGCCGCAGTGCTGGCCGATTCCGAGGCCAGCCGCCAGGACGTGATCCGCCATCTCCGTATCCCGCCGGAGCGTGTCTACGCCGTCCACCTGGCTGCCGACCCACGCTTTCGTCGCGTCACGGACGAGGCGGCGCTGCGCCGGGTGCGCGAGCGATATGCCCTGCCCGACGGGCCGTTCCTGCTCTACCTGGGCGGGTTCGATGTGCGCAAGAACCTGCCGCGCACGCTGGAAGCCTATGCGCGGCTCGTGCAGCGGCTCAGCGCGGAGGCCAGGGCGGTCCCGCGCCTGGTGATTGCCGGGAAACTGCCCGCCGTGGACAGCGCTTTCGCGCCTGACCCGCGGCCTATCATCGACCGGCTGGCGCTGGCAGAGCACGTCGATTTGCTCGGCTGGGTGGACGAGGCCGACAAGCCGGCCCTGTACACGCTGGCCGCCGGCACGCTCTTCATCAGCGAGTACGAGGGGTTCGGCCTGCCCGTCCTGGAAGCAATGGCAAGCGATGGTTGATTACTCGTTACTTGTTACTCGTTACTGATTGTGAATGAGTAATGAGTAACGAGTAATTAGTAATTCATAATTCGTAATTCGTTCGTGGAGTCTCAGTGCCTGAAGTCAACAAACTGGCGCGCGGCGCTCACAACATTCTGACGCGGAGCTTTGGGCTGCGCCGGGATCAGAACCTGCTCATCTTCGCGGACGCCGTTTCGTTCGAGGTCATCGAAGCCATCGCGCGCACGGCGCACGAGCTTGGCATCCACGTGACGTCATTCTTCGTGCCGCGCGTCCTGCAGACGGCGATGACAACATCGGAAAATCTGCCTTTGCCCGCGGAGGCCGCGGTGCGCGAGGCCGATGCCATCCTGAGCTGCCTTTCCGACCACCCGGAGCTCCGCAACTACCGCGTGCGCGTGCTCCAGACCGGTTGGAGCCGCCGCGCGAAGCTCGGCCACGCGCCGGGCATGACGCCGGACATCTTGCGCATGGCTGACACCGACTATACCGCACTCTGCGAGCAGGCCCAGCTGATCGCGCTGACCCTGCTCCTGGGCAAGCGCATCGAGATTGTGACCACCGA
>JAKPQT010000341.1 GCA_029555885.1 Chloroflexota bacterium
GCTGCGCGTCGCCCTCGTCGAGTTCCAGAAGCAGCAGATCCTGGTGGCATGGCCCAAAGCGCTCCTGACGCTGGTGGTGGTCATCGGCGTCCTGCTCACGATAACATGCCTGGTGTTGCGCCTGCGCGAGTACAGCCGGGCGCGCGCGGTTGGCGCGTAGCGAGCCCACAGCGCGCAGCCTGTCACTCCGGTTTGAACCGCAGCGATCCCAGCGGCTCCTCCACAACGAAGTTCACCGTGTCGAAGGCGCCCCCGCCCGCCATGCAAGCCACGCGGTGCGCGCCCGCCGTAAGGTCAGCAAACAAGGGTTCGCCCGGCGCGGACGCGCCCAGGTAGCGATCATCCATATACCAATGCAGCACGGCCTCCGCGTCAATTGAGCTGCGCAGCTTGATGCGGTCGCCGCCCGGCTCGCCGGTAATCAGATACTCGGCCCGGTCGGCGGGGTCGTGGATGCGGAGCACCTTGCGACGCGCCACGGAGCCGTCAGTCCGCGCGACGGTCACGGGAAGGGCGACGCTGGCCAGGTCCCATCCCTTCGGCGATCCGGGCCAACGTTCGATCACGGCCGGCGGCTCGGAAGCTTGCATCGACGGCGGCGCCGGATAGTGGACGTCGCACACACGATGGACGAACTGGTTTCGCGGAAGCAGCTCGGTACGAATCCGGGGGCACCACTCCGTGCGCGGCAGCCCGCTGAGGGCGCAGACCGCCACGGGGCGCAGGTCGTCTTCCGGGCCAGGCCACGCCGGGCCGCTGCCCGGCTGCAGCGAGCGGAACACGCGCCGCGCCAGCGGCAATGCGGCGCGCGCGCCCACCAACTGGCTGCACGGCTTGCCGGTGTTGTTGCCCATCCAGACCCCGACCAGGTACTGCGAGTTGAACACGAACGCCCACGCGTCGTGGTAGCCCGTCGAGGTGCCGGTCTTGACGCAGACCCGGGGCGTGACTCCCGCCGCACGCACCAAATTCGAGTCGTACTCGCCGGGCAGGGACTGCTCGAGCATCTCGTAGAGTTTCAGGCCCGTGCCGCGG
>JAKPQT010000357.1 GCA_029555885.1 Chloroflexota bacterium
CCGAACGTCACGTTGCTGATCTCGATGTCGCCTTCAATGCGCGGCAGGCGCACGGCCTGCTCGGTGTCCGCCACGTCCGGCTCGGTGTCCAGCACCTCGAACACCCGCTCTGCCGCCGTCAGCGACCTCGGCACGGTGTCCGCCAGGTTCGTCAGCCACTGCAGCGGCCCGTAGAACATGCCGAGATAGCCCGTGAACTTGAACAGTACGCCGTACGTAATCTGCGTGTTCACCACCATCATCCCGCCGACGATCCAGACGGGGTACAGCCCCAGCTCGATCAGAAGCGTCAGCGTCGGGAACAGCACGGCCACAAGCCTCGATGCCGAGTACTCGCTCTCGAACAGCCCGACGCTGCGCTCCTCGAACCGCCGGATCTCCCTGTGCTCCTGCGCGAACGCGCGCACAACCCGGATGCCCGACAGCGAGTCGCTGAGCGCCGCCGTCAACCGGCTCCACGACGTCCAGAACCGCGTATAGACGAACCTGAGACGGCGTGAGAAAAGCAGCGTGAGCACCGAAACAAGCGGCGCCGGGGAAAGCGCGATCAGCGCCAGCTTCCAGTTGACGACAAACAGGATGATGCAGATGCCGATCAGCTGCAGAACATAGACGATGAAGTACTGCGCGCTCGAAACCAGGAACCCCTGCAGCGCGCTCGTGTCCTGGGTGACGCGGCTCATGACCGCGCCGGTCTGGCGCTTGTCGAAGTAAGCCAGCGAAAGCCGCTGCAGCGCGCCGTACACCTGCATCCGCACGTCCAGCGTTATGCGCCCGCCCAGCCACGCCGTGATCTGCTGCCTTGCGACGGCAATCGCCCACGAAACAATCCGCACCGCGAACAGGCCCGCGACGATGAAAAGCAGAGCGGTCACCCGCTGGCCGCGCGAAAGGTCCGCGCCCTGCGGCGGAGCGAACACCCGGTCCACCATCTCGCCCCCCAGCCACACCGGGGCAAAGCTGATGGCGGTGCCGAGTAGCATCAGCAGGCTTGTTTCCGCGGCCTTCAGTTTGTAGGGCAACAGATAGCGGAACAGCCTGCGCAGCACCTTGCCCTT
>JAKPQT010000408.1 GCA_029555885.1 Chloroflexota bacterium
GGGCAGCCGCTCGACGCGGTGTGTGACGTGCGCTATCGCGCCGACTCTGCGCCGATGTGGCAGGCGGATCGCGCGGCGGAGTGGCGCGGCGCGCCGGGTTCGGATAGCTTCTACTCGTTCTACGTCGGCAAGTTGCCCCACACGGACGGCTACGACTACTACCATGACAGCGATTGGGCCAACGTGCTGGGCGCGGTCGAGTTCCTGCGCCACTACGACGGGCAGCAGCCCTTCTGCATCTTCCTCTCCCTCACCTATCCTCACCCACCGTATGCAGTCGAGGAACCGTGGTACAGCCGCATCGACCGGTCCGCGTTGCCCCCGCGCGCGCCTGCGCCGTCCGGCTGGCACGGCAAGCCGGCGATTCTGCCCGGCATCGCGGCGGGGCAAGGCTTGACAGGCTGGACTGAGGGACGTTGGCGCGAGCTGCGAGCGACTTACTACGGCATGTGCAGCCGCGTGGATGCGCAGGCCGGCCTGGTGCTCGACGCGCTGGCTGAGCGCGGGGTGTACGACGATACGGCCTTCTTCCTCTTTGCGGACCACGGTGACTTCACCGGTGACTACGGGCTGGTGGAAAAGACCCAGAATACCTTCGAGGACTGCCTGATGCACGTGCCGTTTGTGGTCAAGCCGCCGCGGGACCTGGCTGCCCAGGCCGGAATCCGGGACGCGCTCGTGGAGCTTATCGATTTCCCTGCAACCGTGTACGACCTGGCGGGCATCGCGCCGGAGTATACGCACTTCGGCCGGAGCCTCACACCGCTGCTGCGAGGCGAGACGGCGGAACACCGGGACGCCGTCTTCTGCGAGGGCGGGCGGCTGCGGGGTGAACGGCAGGCCATGGAACTGGAGAGCGACCAGGACTCGCGCGGCCTCTACTCGCCCCGGCTCAGGTTGCAGGCTACCGATGAAGCGCCCTATCACGGAAAAGCCACCATGTGCCGGACGGACCGCTACAAGTACGTTCATCGGCTGTATGAACTGGACGAGCTATACGACCTGGCGCACGACCCGCAGGAGCTGCACAACGTGGCCGGTGACGTGGCCTACGGACCCGTTCTGGAAAGCCTGCGGGAGCGGCTGCTCACCTGGTATCAGGAGACGTGCGATATCGTGCCTCGCGCGACCGACCGCCGATGGTGATCCGGTCGCCATGACATCATAGTTTGGAGGGAGAATGCTCTTAGGCGTCGCTTACTACCCCGAACACTGGCCGCAGGAGCGGTGGGAGGTGGACGCGCGGCTGATGGCCGAGGCGGGTATCACGCGCGTCCGCATGGGCGAGTTTGCCTGGCATCGCATGGAGCCTGAGCCGGGCCATTTCGAGTTCGGCTGGCTGGATGATGCGATTAACTTGCTGGGGCGCTACGGCATAGAGACGATCCTCTGCACGCCCACGCCGACCTATCCCGCGTGGCTGCACGCGCTGTACCCCGATATCCACCAGGTCAAGAGCAACGGCCAGGTCAAGGAGTTCGGCCAGCGGCAGGACGCGTGCAAGAATCATCTTGGTTATCGCGGCTATGCCGGGCGCATCGTCGAGCGGATGACCGCGGCCCTGGGCGCTAACCCCCACATCGTCGCGTGGCAGACCGACAACGAGTTCGGCTGTCATGGCACGGCCCGCTGCCACTGCGACCACTGCCAGGCCGCGTTCCAGCGTTGGCTGCGCGAACGGTTCAGCGGCGACATCGCCGCGCTGAACGATGCGTGGGGCACCTTCTTCTGGAGCCAGGACTATAACAGCTTTGAGGAAATTCCTATCCCCCGCGACACTGCGGATCACACCGCGAACGACGGCCAGAACCCCGGCCTGGTGCTCGATTTCTACCGCTTCTCGTCGGATGTGCAGGTCGCATTCCATCGCGAGCAGGCGGAGATTATCCGGCGCAACTCGCCCGGCCGTCCCATCACGCACAACCTGATGGGCCTGTTCCCGCACATCGAGTATTACGACCTCGCCGCCGAGCTGGACATCGTCTCCTGGGACAACTACCCGTTCGCGATGAACGGCACGAACCTCCCGCCGCAGCCGCTGCCGCATGACCTGATGCGCGGGCTGAAGCAGCAGAATGTGTGGGTGATGGAGCAGGGGTCGGGCGCGGGCGGCTGGGGCAGCTACCCGGCCACGCCGCAACCGGGCCAGATGCGCCTCTGGGCCTATCAGGCAGTGGCCCGCGGCGCGGACATGATCAGCTTCTTCCGCTGGCGCTCCTGCCGTTGGGGCCGAGAGCAGTACTGGCACGGCATCCTCTACCATCACGGCATCCCCCAGCGGCGCTACCACGAGGCCCAGCAGCTTGGACAGGAGTTTGCCGCGCTTTCGCCGGAATTGGACGGCAGCACAGTCGAAAGCCCGGTCGCCCTGCTGTATGATTATCACAGCTTGTGGGCCCTGGAGACGCAGCCGAACACCGGCGATGGGTTCGGCTACATCGAGATGGCGTCCGGGTGGGACCGGGCGCTCGCGCGGCTCGGCGTGACAGCCGATGCAGTGCGCATTGATGCCGATTTGAGCCGGTACAGGGTGCTCATCGCGCCGAGCCTGCACGTCTGCCCGCCGGAGACGGTGCGGCGGCTGGAGGCGTACGTCGCAGGCGGCGGGACGCTCATCCTCGGCCCGCGCAGCGGTGTCAAGGAGGTCGAAGGCGCGATCGTGGATGAGCTGTTGCCGGGCTTACTGCGCAAGCTGGCCGGCTGTCACATCGAGGAGTACGATGCGTTCTCGAACGTGCCCGGGCTGGCGATGCACGTGCGGGATGCCGGCGGTACGCGCTACCAGTGCCGCGGCCTCGCGGACGTGCTGGCGCTGGAGGATGGGGCCGATGCCGCGCTCTGGTATGACGCGCACTACTATGCCGGACAGCCCGCGGCTGTACGCCACGAGGCCGGGGCGGGCCGCTGCTACTACGTGGGGACGGTGCTCGACGACGCGGGACTGAGCCACCTGCTGCGTCGTGTGCTTGGCGAGGTATCCGTGTCCTGCATCGAGAACCTGCCCGCCAGCGTTGAAGTGACCTGCCGGGTGCGCGATGGACAATGCTACCGTTTCTATTTGAACCACGCAGATCAGCCGGTCGAGATGGCCGCGCTCGCGCCGGGTACGGACCTGCTGATCGGCGCAGCGGTGACTGAGCAGGTCACACTGCTGCCGTTCGGCGTACTGATCGTCAAGGAGACCCCATGACGCGCATCCTCTACATCGATATCGATACGCTGCGGCCCGACCACTTGGGCTGCTACGGCTACCACCGGAACACCAGCCCCAACCTGGACCGCATTGCGGCGGAGGGCGTGCGCTTCGAGAACTGCTACGTCTCCGACGCGCCGTGCTTGCCCTCGCGCGCCGCCCTGTACACGGGCCGGTTTGGTTACCATAACGGGGCCGTCAATCACGGCGGCGTGGCTGCGGACCTGCTGCACGAAGGCCGCGACCGTGGTTTCCGCGACGAGATGTGGCGAACCGGGTGGATCACCCAATTGCGCGCGGCGGGCCTCTACCCGGTCACGGTCAGTCCCTTCGGGGAGCGGCATTCTGCCTGGTGGTGGCATGCGGGCTGGCGCGAAATCTACAACACCAGCTTCGGCGGCCTGGAGCTGGCGGACGATGTGACCCCGGCCGCGCTGGAATGGCTCAAGCGCAACGCGGCCTCGGACGACTGGTTCCTGCATGTCAACTACTGGGACCCGCACACGCCGTACCGAACGCCGCCGGAGTTCGGCAACCCGTTTGAGCATGACCCGCTGCCTGCGTGGCTGACCGAGGAGGTGCGCCAGCGGTGCTGGGACGGCTTCGGCCCGCACTCCGCGCAGGAGCTGCACGACACCGTCCCATCGCCCGAGTGGCTGGCGAACTTGCTGCGGAAGTATCCGCGCCTGCCGAAACAGCTTGATTCGATGGACGCGGTGCGCCGGTGGATCGACGGCTACGACACGGGCATCCGCTACGCCGACACGCACGTGGGCTACCTGTTGGATGCGCTGGCGGAGGCCGGGGTACTGCACGATACGCTCATCATCGTGAGCTCGGACCATGGCGAGAACCAGGGCGAACTCAACGTCTGGGGCGACCATCAGACCGCGGACCACATCACCTCGCGCGTGCCGCTGATCGTGCGCCCGCCGGCCCGCGTGGCTGAGGCGTGGGGCCTGCAGAACGTCCCGCGCGTGGATCGTGCGTTGCATTATCATTTCGACTGGGCCGCAACCCTTGTCGAACTGCTCGGCGGGCAGGTGCCCGGCAACTGGGACGCGCGGCCCTTTACCGAGGCGTTCCGTGCGGGCAGCGAGGCGGGCCGAGACTTCCTCGTGGTCAGCCAGGCTGCGTGGTCGTGCCAGCGGACCGTGCGCTTCGAACACGAGGGCGCGTCCTGGCTGTGCATGCGCACGTATCATGACGGGTACAAGGACCTGGAGCCGGTGATGCTGTTCAACCTGTCGGAAGACCCACACGAGCAACACGACCTGAGCCGGGAGCGGCCGGACCTGGTTGCGCTCGCGATGGGCCAACTGATGGACTGGCAGTCCGAGATGATGCTCAACGCACGCACAAACGTGGACCCGATGCTGACCGTGCTGCGTGAGGGCGGCCCGCTGCACACGCGGGGCGTGCTGCCCGCGTACCTGGCGCGGCTGCGCGAGACCGGCCGTGTCGGCCACGCCGAACGCCTCGCCCGCCTACACCCTACGGAAGCGTAGCCTTCCAGAGCGGAATAGAACGCTGATGACGCTGATGATATGGATTGCACTGATGATTTTGTGTTTAATCTCAGGTAAAATCAGTGTTAATCATGGCTATCAGCGTTATCAGCGTTCTATCTTTTATAACCTGAGGTTCCCTGATGTCTGTTACGAAGCGCGAGCGGCTGCTCGCGGTGCTGCGGGGCGAAGTGCCCGATTGCGTGCCCGTCTGCCCCGATATCTCCAATATGGTGCCCTGCCGGCTGACGGGCAAGCCGTTCTGGGACATCTACGTCTACAAGGACCCGCCGCTCTGGAAGGCGCACATCGACGCGGTTAAGTACTTCGACCTCGACGGCGGCTGGGAGCTGTACGACTTCGGCGACCTGTTCGGAGACAATGGTCCGTCCTGGGAGCAGAAGATCGTGCTCCGGCGGGAGGACGGCAGCTTTGTCACCCAGGACTACTGCCCCACCACCGGTGAGTGGAGCCGCTTCGTCGCCGTCCACACGGCAGACAACCCGCCGGCCAGCAACATCCGGCCCGCGCAGGTGGGGTTGGAGCCGGAGCCGAAGACCTGGGAGGACATCACCGGCGTAAAGGAGTGGCCAACCGGGCTGGCGCTGTGGCGGCTGGCGAAGCAGGAGTTGGGCGACCACGGCGTCATCGGCATGTGGAGCGGCGGCACGACCGCCATGCTGGGCCGACCCGAGGACATCTACGAATACTACGACAATCCGGCGAAGTGGCATCACTACCGCCACGAGATGATTCGCAAAGTCGAACAGCGCATGGCGATGATCGCCGCGCTGGACGACAAACCGGACTTCATCTTCTGCGGCGGGTCAGGCTCGCTGGTGTTCCAGTCCCCGCGCATCTTCCGCGAGCTGTCGCTCCCCGTCCTCGTGCGGACGACCGAGCTGGCCTACGACATGGGCCTGCCCACGCACGTCCACTCGTGCGGGCCAGAGGCACGGCTGGTGCAGATGGCCGTCGAGGAGACGCAGCTCACGGTCATCGATCCGCTGGAGGTGCCGCCGATGGGCGACTGCGACCTGGCGGAGCTCAAGCAGCGGTTCGGGGATAAGATTGTGCTCAAGGGCAACCTGCACACCACCCGCACCATGCTGCACGGTACGGTCGATGACGTGGTCGCAGCCAGCCGCCGCGCAATCGACGATGCAGCCGCAGGCGGGCGCTTCATCCTCTCGACGGGTGATCAGTGCGGCCGCGACACGCCCGACGCGAACCTCCGCGCGATGGTTGAGACTGCACGCACATATGGCAGGTACTAACGACTTTAAGGCTCTCCGGCCTTTAGCGGGAAGGAGGCCCGAAGGCCACCAAAACGTGCAAGCGGAAGTGCTCGAAGTTGCGGTAGCCGAAGCCGCGCCGATTGAGCATCTTGA
>JAKPQT010000421.1 GCA_029555885.1 Chloroflexota bacterium
GCTGCACGCGTGCTGCCACAACCCGACCGGCGCTGACCTGACGCTTGAGCAGTGGGACGCAGTCGCGGACCTGCTTGCGCGGCGGCGCCTGGTTCCATTTGTAGATTTCGCGTACCAGGGGCTGGCGCGCGGGCTCGAATCTGACGCCGCTGGTGTGCAACACCTGTGCAGCAAACTGGACGAAGTGCTGATTGCCTCGTCATTCTCAAAGAACTTCGGGCTGTACAACGAACGGGTGGGCGCGTTGACGTTCGTCGCGCGCAGCGCGGACGTAGCAGAGGCCGCGTTGAGCCAGATCAAGACGCTCATCCGCGCGAACTACTCCACCCCGCCGGCCCACGGCTCGAAGATAGTCACCACGATCCTCAACTCCCCGGACCTGCGCCACGAATGGGAAGGCGAAGTAGCGGCCATGCGCAACCGTATCAACGGCATGCGCCGGTTGTTCGTGGACCGGCTGGCAGAGTTGGGCCTCGACCGCGACTTTTCGTTCATCGGCGAGCAGTACGGCATGTTCTCGTTCACGGGGCTGAACAAGGAGCACGTGAAGCGGCTGCGCGAGGAATACTCGATCTACATCGTGGATTCGGGCCGCATCAACGTCGCGGGGATGACCCAGGCGAACCTGCCCGTCGTGTGCAACGCGATTGCAGAGGTATTGAAATGAGTTATTTGGGATTATGGCGGCGGACCGGAGGTCCGCCGCCATAATCCCAAAAGCACAAACTAGACCCGCATGACTGCGCCTTCGCTGCCCGATGTGACCATCGCGGCGTATCGCTTGAGCCAGCCGGTTAGTTCGCGGCGGACGGGCTGCCAGTGCGCCCGACGCTGCGCGAGCTCCGCATCGCTGACCTCCAGGTGCATCGTCCGCGCTCGGATATCGATGTCGATGATATCGCCGTCCTGCACCAGACCAATCGGCCCGCCCGCAGCGGCCTCCGGCGAGACATGGCCGATGCTGGAGCCGCGCGTCGCGCCGCTGAACCGGCCGTCGGTGATGAGCGCGACGGATGCCCCCAGGCCCATGCCCATGATGTTCGACGTGGGCGCCAGCATCTCCTGCATCCCAGGTCCGCCCTTCGGCCCCTCGTAGCGGATGACCACCACGTCGCCGGCCTTCACGCGGCCGCCGAGGATGCCCGCGTTCGCCTCGTCGTGCGAGTCGAAGACCACCGCGGGCCCGCGATGGTGCATCATCTCGGGCAGGATGCCCGCGGTCTTGACGACCGCGCCCTCAGGCGCGAGGTTGCCGAACAGGATCGCCAGCCCGCCGCGCGCGCTGTACGGATTGTCCAGCGCGCGGATGCACCCGCGATCCTGGCTCTCCGCCCCGGCCACGTTCTCGTACAGCGTCTTGCCGGTCACCGTCATCGCATCCGCGTGGAGGATGCCGGGCCGCTTGAACAGCTCCCACAGGATGGCCGACACCCCGCCCGCGCGATCCACGTCCTCGATGTGGTAGTTGGACGACGGCGACACCTTGCAGATGTTCGGCACGCGCTCGGCCACCTCGTTCAGCCGGGCCAGCGGGTAGTTTACGCCCGCCTCCTGCGCCAGCGCGAGCGTGTGCAGGACCGTGTTGGTCGAGCCGCCCATCGCCATGTCCAGCGCGAACGCGTTGTCGATGGCCTCCGGCGTCACAATGTCGCGCGGGCACAGGTTCATCTCGACAAGCCGCAGGAGTTGGGTTGCCGCGCGCTGTGCCAGCTCCTCGCGGCGCGGATCGACGGCCAGGATCGTGCCGTTGCCCGGCAGCGCGAGCCCCAGCGCCTCGCACAGGCAGTTCATCGAGTTGGCCGTGAACATGCCGGAGCAGGAGCCGCACGTCGGGCAAGCAGCCGTCTCCAACTCGTCCAGCTCCGCCACGGTAATCTTGCCGCTGCGATAGGCCCCGACGCCCTCAAAGACGTTCATCAGGTCCACGACGCGGCCCGCCGCGGTTTCGCCCGCCTTCATCGGCCCGCCGCTGACGAAGATGGTCGGCACGTTCAGGCGCATCGTCGCCATCAGCATCCCCGGCACAATCTTGTCGCAGTTGGGGATGCAGATCATGCCGTCGAACCAGTGGGCAGCGATCATGGTTTCCACCGCGTCCGCGATCAGCTCCCGGCTGGCAAGGCTGTACTTCATCCCGATGTGGCCCATCGCGATGCCGTCATCGACACCGATCGTATTGAACATGAAGGGCACGCCACCCGCTGCGCGCACCGCCGCGCGCACGACCTCCCCGAACTCCTTCAGGTGAACGTGGCCGGGAATGATGTCGGTGTATGAGTTGGCGATGGCGATGAACGGCTTGTTCCAGTCGTCCTCGCTCTGGATAACCCCGGTGGCGCGCAATAATGAACGATGGGGCGCGCGCTCAAACCCCTTCTTGACCATGTCAGATCGCATGTGTGTATCCTCTCGCGGGATGAATCAGTAATGAGTAAGGAGCAATGAGTAAGAGGCTGGTGGATTTTACTCGTTACTCCTTACTCGTTACTCTTTACTCGTCACTCGTTCCTTATTCCGTCAACGACCGCATCACCCATGTCGCGCGTGTCGAGCAGCGTGCCGCCGGGCGTCATGATGTCGCGGCAGCGGTATCCGGCCGCGAGCACTGCATCGACCGCGGCCTCCACCGCGTCCGCCTCCGCGGATAGGCCCAGCGACCAGCGCAGCAGCAGCGCGCAACTCAGGATCGTTGCCAGCGGGTTCGCAATGCCCTGCCCCGCGATATCCGGCGCGCTGCCGTGGATGGGCTCGTACAGCCCCATCCGGCGTCCACTGTCGCTGCCTGCGTCGCCCAACGACGCCGATGGCAGCATCCCCATGCTCCCGGCAAGCATCGACGCCTCATCGGAGAGGATGTCACCAAACATATTCTCCGTGGCAATCACGTCGAAGTCCGCCGGCCTGCGGATAAGGTACATCGCGCAGGCATCGACTAGGATATCTTCGAGCTGCACATCGGGATAGTCCGCGGCGACCTCGTGCGCCACCGCCCGCCAGAGGCGCGACGATGCCAGCACGTTGGCCTTGTCCACCGATGTCACCTTGCCGCGCCGGCCGCGTGCCAGCTCGAAGGCCATACGCAGCAGGCGGCTGATTTCCCCCTCGGTGTAGCGCAGCGTGTCCACCGCCTCACGGTCGGGCGCGCTGCCCGACTGGCCCTGCGGCTTGCCGAAGTACAGCCCGCCCGTCAGCTCCCGCAAGATGAGCATGTCGACCCCGCTCACGACCTCCGGCTTGAGCGTCGATGCACCGGCCAGGGCCCCATACACTTTGACCGGCCGCAGGTTGGCATAGAGCCCCAGCGCGGCCCGGATGCCGAGCAGCCCCTGCTCCGGGCGGACGGCTGCATGCGGATCGCTCCACTTCGGTCCGCCCACCGCGCCGAGCAGCACCGCATCGCTGGCCTGGCAGGCCGCGACCGTCGCATCGGGCAGCGGGCTGCCCGTTTCGTCGATGGCGCTGCCGCCGATCAGTGCGTCAGTAAACTCGAGGGTATGACCGTAGCGGTCCGCAACTCGGCGCAAGACCTTGACGCCTTCGGCCACGACCTCCGGCCCGATGCCATCGCCGCCGAGCAATGTAATTCGTGCGTGCATAAACATCCTTTCAGAATAAACCGCGAAGAGGCCAAGAACGTCAAGGGGAAAACTCTTCGCGTTCTTCGCGCCTTTGCGGTTGAGGTCCTACGTATCCGTCAGCAGCGCGTACTCCATGCTGTCGGCCAGGGCCTGCCAGGAGGAGTCGATGATGTTCGTCGAGCTGCCGACCGTGCTCCAACTGGAGTGGGTGTTGCGGGTGTCGATGATAACGCGCGTGGTCGCGCCGGTGGCCGCGTTGCTGTCCAGGATACGCACCTTGTAGTCGGCCAGTTGGACATCGGCCAGATGCGGATAGTGGGGTAACAGCGCCTTGCGCAAGGCCCGGTCCAGCGCGTTGACCGGACCGTTGCCTTCCGCTGCGGTGTGCATGACCTCGTCGCCCACCCTGACCTTGACGCTTGCCTCCGCCAACAGGCCGCGGCCCTGGCGGTGCTCCACGACGACCATGAAGTCGATCAACTCGAAGGGCGGGCGATAGGTGGGCCGCAGCCGGTGAAGCATCAGCATCACCGACGCCTCCGCGCCCTCGAAGTAGAAGCCGCGGCTCTCCAGTTCCTTGACCTGCGCGAGAACCTGCTTGACCTCCTCCTTGCTGGCGTCCATCCCGAATTCCTGTGCCTTGTAGAGGAGATTGCCCCGGCCCGATAGCTCGCTGACCAGCACGCGCTTCTCGTTGCCCACGAGCGCCGGGTCGATGTGCTGATAGCTCTGTTCCACCTTCATCACGGCCGCGACGTGGATGCCGCCCTTGTGCGCAAACGCACTCGCCCCAACATAAGGCTGGTGGGTGTCATGGCTCACGTTGGCCGTCTCCGCGACGAAACGCGAGAGTTCCGTCAGCCGTCGCAGTTCATCATCTGCCAGGCAGCGATAGTCCAGTTTGAGCTGAAGGTTGGCGATAGTCGCGCACAGGTCGCAGTTGCCCACCCGCTCACCGATGCCGTTGACTGTACCCTGCACCTGCGTTGCGCCCGCGCGCACCCCGGCCAACGCGTTGGCAACCGCCACCCCACCGTCGTTGTGCGTGTGGATGCCGAGCGCAGCGGATGGAATGCCCTGCGCCGCCGCGGCCTCCTGCAGATGACGCCGCGTCTCCACGATGACTTCCTCGACCTCCCAGGGCAGCGCGCCGCCGTTCGTGTCGCACAGGACAATGTACTCCGCCCCGGCGGCCTGCGCGGCGCGGACACAGGCCAGCGCATACTCCCGGTTCGCCTTGAACCCGTCGAAGTAGTGCTCGGCGTCATAGAAGACACGGCGGCCATACCCTTGCAGATAAGCCACCGTGTCACCGATCATCGCCAGGTTCTCGTCCAGCGTCGTCTCAAGGACGTGCGTGACGTGCAGGTCCGAGCTCTTGCCGACGAGGGTCACGACGGGCGTAGCCGCGTCCAGCAGCATGGCGACCTGTGGATCCGCCTCGCACGTCATGCCTGCACGCCGCGTCGAGCCGAACGCCGCAATCTGCGCCTGCCGCAGCGGGATCGTCTGCATCCGCCGGAAGAAGTCGGCATCCTTCGCATTCGAGCCGGGCCAGCCGCCCTCGATGAAAGGGATGCCGATGTCATCCAGCCGCTGAGCTATCTTGACCTTGTCTTCGAGCGAGAACGAAATACCCTCAGCCTGCGCGCCATCGCGGAGTGTGGTGTCATAGATGTAGATGTGATCATGCATCGGCATGTACCCCCATCCGTGAATGCGAGCTTACGCCCGAGCGGCCTCGTACCGTTCGATCGCCGGCGCGTGGCTCAACAGGTAGCCCAGTTCGTCGACGCCCTGCAACAGGCAGGTGCGCGCGAACGGGTCAATCTGGAAGTCGAAGGCTGTCCCGTCGGGCAGCGTGACCGTCTGCGCGGCCAGGTCCACGCGGTACTTGCCATCCGGCTGCGCGGCAGCGAGCGCGAACAGCCGCGCGTGCGTCGCGACGTCCACCACGATGGGCAGCAGACCGTTCTTCAGCGAGTTGTTGCGGAAGATGTCAGCAAAGGAAGTGCTGATGACTGCGCGGAAGCCGTAGCCCAGCAGCGCCCAGGGCGCGTGCTCGCGCGAGCTGCCGCAGCCGAAATTGTCGCCGGCCAACAGCAGCGCCGCGCCCCGGCTCTCGGGCCGGTTCAGGATGAAGTCGGGCCGCGGCCGGCCGTCGGCATCGTAACGCCAATCCGCAAACAGGTTAGCGCCCAGGCCGGCCTTGTCCGTCGTCTTGAGGAAGCGCGCCGGGATAATCTGGTCGGTGTCCACGTTCTCCGCGGGCAGCAGCACAACCCGGCTGGTAAAGGGGGTGAATGGTTCCACAGTATGCCTCACATGAGCGACCGGACGTCAGTCAGGACGCCGGTCACAGCGGACGCGGCAGCGGTCAGCGGGCTGGCCAGGAAGGTGCGGCCGCCCGGGCCCTGGCGCCCCTCGAAGTTGCGATTGCTCGTGCTGACAGCATACTGGCCGGGCTCGAGCTGGTCGCCGTTCATCGCGATGCACATGCTGCACCCAGGCTCGCGCCACTCGCAGCCCGCCGCGCGGAAGACCTCGTCCAGCCGCTCGGCCTCGGCCTCCGCCTTGACCTGCTGCGAGCCGGGCACGACGAGCGCCCGCACGCCCTCGGCCACGCGCCGCCCACGCAGCACATCCGCGGCCTGCCGCAGGTCCGAGAGGCGGCCGTTGGTGCAACTGCCGATGAACACGACATCCACCGGCTGCCCCTGCAGCGCCTGGCCCGGCTGCAGGCCCATATAGGCCAGCGCCTTCTCCAGTGCGCGGCGTTGAGACGGGTCGCGCGCCTCGGACGGGTCGGGCACGCGGCCCGTAATCGGCGCGGCCATCCCCGGATTCGTGCCATATGTGACCATTGGTTCGAGCGCGGAGGCATCCAGCGTGACCGAACGGTCGAACGTTGCGCCCTCGTCACTCGGGAGTCGCCGCCAGGCCGCCAACGCTGCATCCCACGCCGCGCCCTTCGGTGCAAACGACCGGCCCGCCAGATACTCGAAGGTGGTGTCGTCCGGCGCGACCAGACCCGCCCGCGCACCGCCCTCGATGCTCATGTTGCAGACCGTCATCCGCCCTTCCATCGAAAGGCTGCGGATGGCCGAGCCGGTGTACTCGAACACATGGCCCGTGCCGCCGCCGATGCCGATCCGGCTGATAAGCGCCAGGATGATGTCCTTCGGTCCCACACCGGAGCGGAGTTGGCCGTCCACCCGCACCTCGAAGGTCTTGGGCTTGTGCTGGAGGAGGCATTGGGTCGCCAGGACATGACCGACCTCGCTCGTGCCGATGCCGAACGCAAGACTGCCGAATGCGCCGTGCGTGGCCGTATGGCTGTCACCGCAGACGATGGTCATGCCCGGCTGCGTCCGGCCCAGCTCCGGGCCGATGACATGCACGATGCCCTGCCGGCCCGTCGCGGGGCTGTACAGGGGCACATCGAATTCCTGGCAGTTGGTCGCCAGTTGCGCGACCTGCTTTGCGGCCAGCGCATCCATGATGGGCAGGCTGCGGTCATAGGTGGGGATGCTGTGGTCTACGGTCGCCAGCGTCTTGTCCGGCCGGCGCACTTTCAGCCCCCGCTCGCGGAGCGTCTGGAACGCCTGCGGCGACGTGACTTCATGGACGAGATGCAGGTCGATGTACAGGACTGCCGGGCTGCCCGGCTCCTGGGTCACGACATGCGCGTCCCAGATTTTGTCTAGAAGTGTTTTTGGCATAATCACAACCTTTTACATAGAACGCTGAGCACGCTGATGATCATGACGAACGCTGATATTCGCTTATCCGAAGAATATCAGCGCTAATCATGATCATCAGGGCCAACCGAAGCTTGGCACGTCGTCTGCGTTCTATTCGCCTCTGCGAACGGTAAGCATCTTGTTGAGTGCGCTCATATAGGCCTTGGCGCTCGCAACGATGATGTCTGTGTCCGCGCCGTGGCCGCTATAGGTGCGGGCACGCGGTCCCGTCTGCGGATTGAGCGCTTCCTCACCGTGGCCGTTCGTCCCCGCAGCCGTCGGCTCGATGCGGATTGTCACCTCGCCCACCGCGTCGATGCCCTCCGTTACGGCCTGGATGCTGAATTCGGTGAGCACGTTGGGCACCTGCACGATGCGGTTGATGGCCCGATAGACCGAGTCCACCGGCCCCGTGCCGATGGCCGCGTCCTCCCGCGTCACGCCGTCCGGCCCGCGCAGCCGCACGGTGGCCGTGGGTCGCAGCCCGCTGCCCGACGACACCTGCACGTGCTGGAGCCGCCACAGCTCGACCGGCTGGTAGACCTCGTCATTGATGATCGCCTCGATATCGGGGTCGCTGACGATCTTCTTCTTGTCGCACAGTTCCTTGAACCGCTCGAACACCCGATTGAGGTCCTCGGCTGTCAGCTCATACCCCAGCTCTGCGACCTTCGTCTGGAAGGCATGGCGGCCGCTGTGCTTGCCCAGCACCAGCCGGCTCTCGTTGATGCCGATGGTCTCGGGCCGCATGATCTCGTAGGTGAGCGGATTCTTGAGCATCCCGTCCTGGTGGATGCCGGCCTCGTGCGCAAAAGCGTTCGCTCCGACGATGGCCTTGTTCGGCTGGACGGGTATGCCGGTATATGCGCTGACCAGGCGGCTGATGCGCGCAATCTGCGTCGTGTCGATGTTCGTGTGCACGCCGTAGACCGTGGGACGGGTGTGCAGCGCCATCACGATTTCTTCGAGCGAGGTGTTGCCAGCCCGCTCACCGATGCCGTTCATCGTGACTTCCGCCTGCCGGGCGCCGTTCTGGATGGCAGCCAGGGTATTCGCGGTGGCGAGGCCCAGATCGTTATGACAATGAGCGGAGATGATGACATCCTTCGCGCCCGGCACGTGCTCGCGGATGCCGGCGATCAGCGCGCCGAACTCCTGCGGCGTCGTATAGCCCACGGTGTCGGGGATATTGAGCGTGGTCGCGCCGGCCTTGATGGCCACTTCGAGGACCTGGTACAGGAACTCAGGATCGGAGCGTCCCCCGTCCTCCGGCGAGAACTCGATATCCTCGCACAGGCTGCGGGCGTAGGCCACCATTTCGCTCACCCGGCGCACACATTCCTCGCGGCTGATGCGCAGCTTATGCTCGAGGTGGATATCGGAGGTCGCGAGGAAGGTGTGGATGCGCGGCTTGCGTGCCGGCCTGACCGCGTCCCAGGCCCGGTCGATATCGGCCTTGTTTGCACGCGCCAGCCCGGCGATGATCGGCGCGCCGTCGCCCTGCCCGATCTCGACTGCGATGCGGCGGACCGCCTCGTAGTCGCCCGGCGACGCGATGGGAAAGCCCGCTTCGATGACGTCCACGCCCAGCCGGACCAACTGGCGCGCGATTTCCAGCTTCTCGTCGATGTTCAGCGTTGCGCCCGGCGACTGCTCCCCATCGCGCAACGTGGTGTCAAAGATACGAACAACATCTGTCATAAGCCACCTCGAAACTGAACGCTGATGCCGCTGATGATCATGATTTACGCTGATCCTTTCTCATATCCACTTCATGAATAATCAGTGCAAATCAGCGTCGTATCAGCGTCATCTGCGTTCTATTAAGCTCCACCGGCGCCCGGCTTGACCTCTTTCGGGTTCAGCCACGGCATCATGCGGCGCAGGTTGCGGCCGACCTCTTCCACCTGGCTGGTCATCTCATCTTCCCGGGTCTTGTTGAAGACCGGTCGGCCCGCTGCATTTTCGTCCATCCACTCTTCCGCATACGCCCCGCTCTGGATCTCCGCCAGGATTTCCTTCATCTCCGCGCGCACGTGGTCGTCGACGATGCGCGGGCCCGACCGGTAGTCACCGTGCTCCGCGGTGTCGCTCACCGAATAGCGCATGTACGACAGCCCGCCCTGGTAGATGAGGTCAACGATGAGCTTCATCTCGTGGATGCACTCGAAGTACGCAATTTCCGGCTGGTAACCGGCCGCGACCAGCGTCTCGAATCCCGCCTTCATCAGGTTGGACACGCCGCCGCACAGGACGGCCTGCTCGCCGAACAGGTCGGTCTCGGTTTCTTCGGCAAAGGTGGTCTCCAGCACGCCCGCGCGGCCTGCGCCGAGGGCCTTCGCGTATGCCAGCGCGTTGGCCTTCGCCTGTCCGCTCGCATCCTGGTACACGGCCAGCAAGGCCGGCACACCCTGCCCCGCGACATAGGTTTCCCGCACGCGATGGCCGGGCCCTTTCGGCGCAATCATGGACACATCTACATCGGGCGGCGGCACAATCTGGCCGAAGCGGATGTTGAAACCGTGCGCGAACATCAGCGTCTTGCCGGCCTGCAGCGCGGGCGCGATTTCCTCGCGATAGAGCTTGCCCTGGCCGACGTCCGGGGTGAGGATCATGATGACATCGGCCGTGCGCGCTGCGTCGGCCACCGTCATGGGGGTCAATCCCGCGGCCTCAACCTTGCTCCAGGACTTACTGCCGGGGTACAAGCCCACGACGACATGCACGCCCGACTCGTGGAGGTTGAGGGCATGGGCGTGTCCCTGGCTGCCGAACCCGATGATGGCTACGGTCTTGCCTGCCAACCGGCCAAGGTCCGCGTCGCTGTCGTAATAGATGTTTGCCATTGAGTGAGTTCTCCTTCATACACCTGGGAATATACAAAGAGAGACGTTGTGCTGGAGCCATCCGGCACAACGTCTCTACATGCCGAGATTGCGCACCAGGCGCGCATCGTCGTCAAAGTGATACCCGTTGCTCGCTGCACCCGCAGGCATAGCCTCTTGTTCATGCCCGTTGCCGGTTTCGTCCGGCGCGAGGCCGGTGAAATGGCCTGAGCCGCGCACCATCGCGACCAGGCCGGTGCGCACCATCTCGATGATGCCGTAGGGTTGCAGCATCTCGACCACGGAGTCGATCTTGGCTTCCGGCCCGGTGACTTCGATGATCATAGAGTCGAGGCAAACATCCACGACCTTGGCGCGGTAAATGTCCATCAACTGCACAATCTCGAAGCGCGTCTGCTGGTTGATGCGCACCTTAATCAGCGCCAGGTCGCGCATGACCGCCGGCTGGCGGGTGACGTCCTGTACGTCCACCACGTTGACCAGCTTGAACAGGTTGGCCTGGACCAAGTTGGCGTCGGTCTTGTTGGCATCGACGACGATCGTCATGCGCGACATTTCCGGCGTATCCGTGTGGCCGACGGTCAGGCTCTCGATGTTGAAGCCGCGGCGGCGGAACAGGCTGGCGACGCGCGTCAGGACGCCCGGCTTATTCTCCACCAGCGCGACCAGCACATGCGGCGCGCGATGCCCCTCGGTGGTTCGGTCTATGTATGGCATAACTTCCCCCTCTACCGATTTCAGATTGAGGATTGACGATTCGGGCCTAGCTCTGCACGGGCGTCTCAAATCTTCAATCTGTAATCTGCAATCTTCAATCATTAATAGCCCGCCGCGATGCGCTCGGCGGCCGGGCGGCGGTACATATCGTTCAGCGCCTTGCCCGGCGCCACCATCGGATAGACGTTGACCTCTTCCTCGACCACGAAGTCCATCAGGACCGGGCCAGGGACCGAGCGGGCCTCGATGATGAGATCGTCCACATCACACGCACGCGTGGCGCGCATCCCGGTAATGCCATAGGCATCGGCCAGCTTGAGCAGATCCGGAGCCTTGATGGACACCTCGGAGTAGCGCTTGCCGTGAATCAGCTCCTGCCACTGACGCACCATGCCGAGATAGCCGTTGCGCATGACCGCGATCTTGACGGGCAGCTCTTCCTGCATGACCGTGGCCAGCTCGGGCAGCGCCATCTGGAACCCGCCGTCGCCGACGACCACCCATACTTCCTCGTCGCGGCGGGCGAACTGTGCGCCGATGGCCGCGGGAATGCCGTAGCCCATTGCGCCCAGGCCGCCGGAGGTCAACAGCTGGTTGGGCCGCTCATGCCGGTAGTACTGGGCCACCCACATCTGGTGCTGGCCCACATCGGTCACCATCAGCGCAGGCGCGCCGCGCGTCGCGCGGTGGATCGCATCGATGACGAAAGGCACGTGCGGCGCACCGTCACAGGCCGTGCCCGACAGAATATCGCGCGCAGTGGTGTCATTCCGCCAAGCCTCGATCTGGCTGAACCAAGCCGACCGGTCGCGCGGCTCTACCAGCGGCAGAAGCTGCGCCAACACCTGCTTCACGTCGCCCACGATGCCCAGGTCAGCCGTGACGTTCTTGCCGATCTCCGCCGGGTCGATGTCCACGTGAATCACATCGGCATGCTGCGCGTAGGTTGCAAGGTTGCCCGTTACCCGGTCATCGAACCGCATGCCCAGGGCAATGAGCAGGTCTGCGTTCTGGATGGCCTCGTTGACGAACGCCTCACCGTGCATGCCCATCATGCGCAAGTTCAGCGGATGTGATTCAGGGATGCTGCCGATGCCAAGAAGGGTGGTAGAGATGGGGATCTGGCCCCGTTCGGCCAGGGTGCGCAACTCATCGTGTGCCCCGGCGAGGATGATGCCGTGGCCGGCCAGGATGACCGGGCGCTGCGCGGTATTGATGTAGGCAGCGGCGCGCCGGATTTGTTCGTCGCGACCCCGACCGTGTGGCCGGTAGCCGGGCAGGCGCAACCGGATGGCATCATAGTCGAACTCGGTAGACTTGAACTGGACGTCCTTGCAGATATCCACCAGCACGGGGCCGGGCCGGCCCGAACGGGCGATGTGGAAGGCTTCCTTCATCACCGCGGGAAGCTCGTCCACATCCGTCACGAGGTAATTGTGCTTGGTGACGGGAAGGGTCACGCCGGTCACGTCCGTCTCCTGGAACGCATCGGTGCCGACGAGATGCGAGGCGACCTGGCCGGTGATGGCGACGACAGGGATCGAATCCATCATCGCGCCCGCCAAGCCGGTGACGAGGTTCGTGGCGCCAGGACCCGACGTCGCCATGCAGACGCCGACCCCACCCGAGGCCCGCGCGAAGCCATCGGCTGCAAACGCGGCGTTCTCCTCGTGGCGTACCAGGACGTGATGGACGGGGTAGTCCAACAACGCATCGTAGGCGGGCATGATGGCGCCGCCGGGATAACCGAAGACGACACTGACGCCCTCACGCATCAGGCTCTCCCAGATGATCTGCGCACCTGTCCGTTGCATGTTACCTCCGGAGAATGGGTATGGGTACCTGCGACAGTTTTCGCCTCACGCCACCTGGCGCAAATGCCAGGCTGTGTGACAGCTTCGCGTTACTTGCGTCTTTGCGTGAGACTCACATTGGGCGGGGCACGGGGCGTTGTGCCGGGGTGCTATCGTAGCAGGAAGGATGGCAGAAAAAAGGGCCTCCCGCTTGGGAGGCCCTTTTCAGGGTTCAGACTCTACGTTGACTCTGTGTCCGGCTGGTTCAGGGCCTCCCAAGCGGTGTTAGCTCCTTGACAACAAGGAGCTTGCTAATAAGAACCAGGACCAGGCCGGAGGGTGTCACCATCTGTTTGACTCGCTCTCTTTTCGAGTGTCAGGACTCTAACATAGGTTACACGGCTTGTCAAACCAGGGAAAGGGGGTAACTGTCCAGCGTTACCGCGTAACCCCAGGTCAGCACGCCGACAAACCCGGTCTCTCGGCGAAGCGCAGCTTCGCACAGAAACCGGGTTTGTAATGGTGAACAGTTAGAAAAGGGGGGCGAGGGTGGGGCGTAGGCTGAGATTGTGGTAGAATGCGGCAAGCATCATCCTCTATTCCACGAGAAGCGACATGGATTACACCTACACCGATATCGCCAAGATGATCGACCATTCGCTGCTCAATCCCACGCTGACCGCAGCGGAACTGGAGCAGGGTATCCTCGTGGCCCGTACGTATGACGTCGCCAGCGTCTGCATCATTCCCTATTACCTCCGCCGCTGTGCGGAGCTCCTGGCAGGCAGCACGGTCGTGCCCAGCACGACCATCGGCTTCCCCCACGGCGGGCACGCCACCGCGGTCAAGGTCGCGGAGGCACAGCAAGCCCTCGCTGACGGCGGCATCGAGCTGGACATGGTCGTGAACATCAGTGCGGTCCTGAGCGGTCGCTGGGACTACGTGCGGGCTGACATTGCGGCCGTCACGGACGTGACGCATGCGGCAGGCGGCAAGGTTAAAGTCATCTTCGAAAACTGCTACCTGAACGACGACCAGAAGATCCGCTTGTGTGAAATCTGCGGTGACTTGCGGGTCGATTGGGTCAAGACCTCGACCGGCTACGGCAGCGGCGGCGCGACCGATGCCGACCTCCGGCTGATGCGCGCTCATGCGCCCGCGTACGTGCAGGTCAAGGCCGCAGGGGGTGTGCGCACGCTCGACCGTGCGCTCGAAGTGCACGCGTTGGGCGTTACCCGCTTCGGCGCGACGCAGACCGTTGCGATACTGGAAGACTGTAAACGCCGGCTCAACCCATCATAACGGTTATAGCGTGGCGAGCGTATCCTCAGATGCACTCGCCACCAAATCTACATCAGAAAGGAACCCCATCATGGCCTATCTTCCCGCAGCGGAGCGGTACGACACGATGCAGTATCGGCGAACGGGGCGCAGCGGCCTGCTGCTGCCCGCCATCTCTCTGGGCCTGTGGCACAACTTCGGCGGCGTGGACACACTGGAGAACGCCCGCGCGATGATTCACCGGGCCTTCGACCTCGGCATCACCCACTTCGACCTGGCAAACAACTACGGGCCACCCCCAGGTTCAGCGGAAGAGAACTTCGGCCGCATCCTCAGCCAGGACCTGGCCGCCTATCGGGATGAACTGATCATCTCATCGAAGGCGGGCTACCGTATGTGGCCCGGGCCTTACGGCGAGTGGGGCTCACGCAAGTATCTCGTCGCCAGCCTCGACCAGAGCCTCAAGCGCATGGGCCTGGCCTACGTCGATATCTTCTACAGCCACCGGCCCGACCCGAACACCCCGCTGGAAGAGACGATGATGGCGCTGGACTACGCCGTGCGCAGCGGCCGCGCGCTCTATGCGGGCATCTCGTCCTACAACCCGGAGCAGACCCACCGCGCCGCGGCCATCCTGCGCGACCTGGGCACGCCCTGCCTCATCCACCAGCCCGTGTACAGCATGTTCAACCGGTGGATCGAACCCGAGCTGCTCGACGTGCTGAGCGCCGAAGGCATCGGGTGTATCGTCTTTTCGCCGCTCGCCCAGGGACTGTTGACCGGCAAGTACCTCCAGGGGATTCCGGCAGATTCCCGTGCGGCCAAGCCACACGGCTTCCTGAAGGCTGAGCAGGTCACCGAGGACAAACTGGCGAAGGTGCGTCGGCTCGACGAAGTCGCACAGGCGCGCGGCCAATCGCTGACCCAGCTCGCGCTGGCGTGGGTGCTGCGGCACGCGGGCATGACCTCGGCGCTCATCGGCGCAAGCAAGGTCAGCCAGATCGAGGAGTGCGTTGCCTCCCTCGCCAACCTGGCCTTCAGCGCGGACGAACTGGCACAGATTGACGCGATCCTGGCATAGTCGGCAGGTGAAGTCATGAGAGATCCATCTGCTGCCCAGCCCCGCATCCGGGTCAGCGAGAACGGGCGCTACCTCGTCACTGAGACGGGCGCGCCCTTCTTCTGGCTGGCCGACACCGCGTGGGAGTTGTTCCACCGGCTCCGGCGGGAGGAAGCCGCGCTCTACTTCGCCGACCGGGCCGCGAAACGCTTCACGGTGATCCAGGCCGTCGTGCTGGCCGAGTTCGCCGGGCTGACCGAGCCAAACGCGTACGGCGACTTGCCCCTCGATGACCTCGACCCGCGGCAGCCCAACGCGGCCTACTTCCGGCTCGTGGACGACTACATCGACCTGGCCGCGGCCCACGGCCTCTACGTCGGCCTGCTGCCGACTTGGGGCGACAAGGTGACGCCCATCTGGGGCACCGGGCCGTGCATCTTCGAAGCGGAGACCGCGCGCGACTATGGCCGCTGGTTGGGCGAACGATACCGCGACCACACCAACGTCCTCTGGGTGCTGGGCGGCGACCGGCCCGCCGAGCATGCGGACACGGACTATCGCCCGGTCTGGCACAGCATGGCCGAGGGGATTCGCGCGGGTACGGGCGGCCCGGCCCTGATGACCTATCACCCGATGGGCGGCCATTCGTCCGCGGAGTGGCTGCACGATGCGCCGTGGCTCGATGTGAACATGATGCAGTCCGGTCACGGCAACGGCCGCGACGCACCCGTGTGGGACATGCTTGCGGCGGACTACGCGCGGACACCGGTCAAGCCCGTGCTCGACGGCGAGCCGAACTACGAGGACCACCCTGTCAATCCGTGGCCTGCGTGGGACCCGGCCAACGGCTACTTCCGCGACCACGACGTCCGCAAGCAACTCTACCGCTCGGTCTTTGCAGGCGGCTGCGGCGTGACCTACGGCCATCATGCCGTCTGGCAGTTCGGCGGCACGCGCTACCCGCTCATCAACCGCGCTGATCGGAGCTGGCTCGAAGCCCTTGACCGGCCCGCCGCTGGGCAGGTGGCGCATCTGCGCAACCTGATGCTCTCCCGCCCGTATCTATCACGGGTGCCGGATCAATCGTTGCTCCTGTCGCCGCAAGGCGAGCGGGGCGACCATGTTCGGGCCACGCGCGATGCGGAAGGCAGCTACGCGCTGGTGTACCTGCCCCGGCCCCTGCCGGTCACGGTGGACTTGAGCAAACTCAACGGCCCCGAGGTCGTCGCCTGGTGGTACGACCCAATCTCAGGGCAAACGCACCATGCGGGCACATATCCGGCAGGGGCAGACGTCACGTTCTCGCCGCCCGGCCACCGCCCCGACTGGGTGCTGGTGCTGGACGAGGCTGCGCGAGGCTTCGGCCCGCCGGGCAGGTAGAGAGCCTTTGCGCCTTTACGTGAGCTTTAGGGAGGTCAGCCATGTTGCCACGGGTCATCGTGCATAATGCGGTCAGCGCGGACGGACGTATCGACTGGTTCATGCCCGATGTCGGCCTGTTCTATGAGCTGGCCGGCCGCTGGCGCGAAGACTGCACCCTGTCAGGCAGCGATACGCTGCTCATGGCTGAAGAGGAGATTGTGCCGGAGGGGGACGATGCATTCAACCCGCCCGCGATCGCGGAGGACGACCCGCGCGCGATCCTGGCCGTGCCCGACAGCCGCGGGCGCATCCGCACCTGGCATCACTGGCTGCAGTTGCCCTACTGGAAGGGTGCAGTGGTACTCGTCTCCCGCTCGACGCCGAAGGAATACCTGGAATACCTCAACCGCCGCCACATCGACGCGATCGTCGCGGGCGATGATCACGTGGATTACCGCGCCGCGCTGGAAGAGCTGAACGACCGCTACGACGTGAAAGTTGTACGCGTGGACAGCGGCGGCACGCTCAACGGCCACTTGCTGCGCGCTGGGCTGGTAGACGAGGTCAGCCTGCTCATCCATCCGGCGCTGGTCGGCGGCGTCTCGCCCCGCTCCGCGTTCCGCGCACCAGACCTGGCGGGGGTGGACGGCGTCACGCCGCTCAAGCTGATGTCGGCGGAGGAAGTGCGCGACGGCATCGTGTGGCTTCGCTACGAGGTCGTTCGATGACGCGCAGCTACGATTACGCGCACCGCGCCGGAGTCCACGAGATTACGTGGTCGGAGTTCGGTAAGTTGGCCGCAGAGCTCGCCGAGCGCATCGCCGCGCACTCGCCGGACATAGTCGTCGGCATCGCACGGGCCGGGTTGTTCCCCGCGACCGCGGTCGCGTGCAGCCTGCGCCGGGAGCTCTACCCGGTCCGCGTGACGCGCCGCGTGGATGATCGGGTCACGTTCGACCATCCGGTCTGGCGCGTGGACGTGCCTGCCGGGGTCGCGGGTCAGCGAGTCGTAGTGGTGGACGAGATGGCCGACAGCGGGGAGACGTTGGCCCTGGTCGCGGGGAGGGTACGCGAACGCGGGGCCGCGCACATCATTACCGCCAGCCTCATCGCGCATTCCTGGGCTGCACCCGCCCCTCAGGTGACCGCGCTGGTGACAGATGCCTTCGTCATCTACCCGTGGGATGCGCAGGTGTATATGGACGGCGTATGGTGCCGCCATCCAGAGATCGTGGAGGGATTACGACGGCAGGGGCTGGAATAGCCTTGACATGCATGATATCCTACAGCCATGAGCAAAGTGCAGTTACTGGACCTGACGCAGGCGCAGTTGGGTGAGTTGTTAGCCGGCTGGGGCGAGCCGGCGTACCGCGCGCGGCAGGTGTGGGAGTGGCTCTTTCGCAAGCTGGCGGATGACCCGGCGCAGATGACGAACCTGCCCGCGACGTTGCGCGCCCGGCTCGCGGAGGAGACGCGCATCGACCCGCTGGAGGTTGTATATCAACAGCAGTCAGCGGACCGGCACACGACCAAGTGGCTGTTCCGCCTGCCCGACGGGTTGACCATCGAGACAGTGTTGATGCGCTACGACCAGCGGCGAACAGTGTGCATCAGCACGCAGGCGGGCTGCGCGATGGGGTGCGTGTTCTGCGCAACCGGGCAGGCCGGGCTGGCACGCAACCTGACGGCCGGCGAGATTGTCGCGCAGGTGCTGTATGCTGCGCGCTACCTGGCGCGCGGTGCGAAGCACAATCGCCCGGATGAGACCGCTGAAAAGGTTAACCCCCTACCGCTGGCATCGGCCGGCCGGCCAACCTCGCCCGCCGCGGCGCTGAGTTCGTTCATGTCGCTCGGCTCACTGGGGGTCAGCTCGCCCGAGTTCCCCGAAGAAGACCGCCGCCAGCCCGCACCCGCGGATGAAACCCGACTAACGAATATCGTCGTGATGGGCATGGGCGAACCGCTGGCGAACTACGACCGGACGTGGCGGGCGCTTCGCACCATCACGGACCCGCAGGCGTTCGGCCTCGGCGCGCGGCACATCACTGTGTCCACCGTCGGCCTGCCCCAGGGCATCCGCCGGATGGCGGAGGAGGATCTTCAGGTCAACCTCGCGGTCAGCCTGCACGCGCCGAATGACACGCTCCGCTCGCAACTCCTGCCCGTCAACCGCCGCTATCCAATCAGCGAGCTGATGGCTGCGATCCGCGATTACATTTCGAAGACCAACCGCCGCGTCACGTTCGAGTATGCGCTGATGAGCGGCATCAATGACCTGCCTGAGTTGGCCCGCGAGCTGGCTGCGCTGCTCCGTCCTCTGCGCAGTCCGACCGGCGGGGTGATGTGCCATGTCAACCTCATCCCGCTCAACCCGGTGGCCGAGTCGCCCTACCAACCCTCCACGCCTGAAGCAGCCGCCGAGTTCCAGGCCATCCTCGAACGCAGCGGCATTCCTGCCACCGTGCGCATGCGCCGGGGCATCGACATCGACGCGGGCTGCGGGCAGTTGCGCCAGAGGATTGAAAAAGAACGCTGATCAACGCTGATGCAACTGATACACGCTGATAGTTCTGTTTCGTAATCATCTCAAAACTATCAGCGTCCATCATGACCATCAGCGTTGATCAGCGTTCTTTTTTTCTGCGCCCACGCGCACAGTTTCTTCCAGCAAGAGCCGGTCGGCGCCGTCCGGCAGCGTCAGCCGTTTCCCTGTCCCTGGGTCGTAGAACCCCAGGGCAACCCGGTATTCGCCTGCCGCGGCATCGGCCTGCACGTTGACCGTATGTACATCGGCCAGGTACTCGCCCGCCAGCCAGCCGGGCGTCGGGTAGGCGCCGCTCCCCGGCTCGCTGTCACCGTAGCCGCGAATCTCCCCCCTGCCGTCCAACAGGTGCACGAATACGCTGTAGGGCCGCTCGGTCGCGGCCAACGCCTGCCAGTAGAGGGTCAGGTCAAAGCTGCCGCCTGGGACCACTTCCTGAACGGGCAGGTCATACCCGGCCAGCCGCGCGAGGTCACCGAACTGCACATCCGCCGTAAACTTCGGCTGCGGCGCGGCCATCTCGTGAGCCCGGCCGAGAACCGTCACCTGTGCGAGCGTGATGTGGTCAGCGCCGTCCGCGGTCAGCAGGCGCGTGCCGTCTGCGCCCCTGAACAGCCCGGCAATCAACGGATAGCGGCCGTCCGCCAGCGTTGCAGGCGCGCGGAAGAACGCCTGCGTGCGAATCAGCGTGCCGTCAGTCCATGCGCTCGTCGGATAAGCGGCGCCGGGCGGAGCCTCCCAATTGGCCGCGAGGCTGCCGTCGCGTCCCAACAGTTGTACGAAAGCCGTGTAGTCTATGGATGGCTGCGTCATGGCCCACCAGAACAAGCTGACCTTCCGCGTCTCCCCCGGCACGGCCGGCCCGGCATCCAGCGAGTAACCAAGAAAGCGAATCCCGTCGCCCAGGTCAACATTCGTCTGCGTTGCGATGGGCAGGCGTTCGGGACCGAGCGGCCTGTCAGCGGGCAGCACTTCGAGATCATACAGCCGCGCCGACGTGCCGAGCGACACGCCATCCGTGCTGAGCGCGTCCAGCGGGCGATCCGACGCCTTCGGGCGCACGCTCACCTCGACGCGATACCGTCCCGGCGGCGTGCCCGCCGGGACGAGCAGGCCCAGTCGGTCAACGCTGGCCCCCGCGCCGCCGGATGGTTCATAGTCGTGCTGCGCCCAGAGCTGGCCCAGATCGTCGGTCAGGCGGACGCTCACCGCAAGACCGTTGCGTGGAGCCTCCCCGCCCCACGTCAGCGCGAGCGCGGTTATCGCGTTGGCCGCGGGCACCGGCTGCACGTTGGCTGCGATGCCCGTCAGTTCGAGCATGCCGGCACCAGGCACGACGAAACGCGCCCACACCCCGCCCGCCGCAGGCAGTTCAGTCGTCTCGCCATCATCCACAGCCCACGCGCTGAGGCGCGTACCCGCGCCGTACCATTCATTAGCGAACGGGAGGGCGCGGCTTGTCAGATGCGCTTCCACCTGTGTCTCCAGGATAGCGCCAAGCGCCAGGTGCGCGGGAAACCAGACGCGGCCCGCGGACAGCGCGTCGTCCAGGCGGGCAGCCACGGGATCGCCCCATTGGGGGGCAGGGCTGAGGATCGCGTTGGGCGCATGGCCGCCCGATAAGTGCGCGCTGTAGCTGCGCCAGTAACCCACCTGCCAGGGATAGACGCAGAATACGGTGTCACCGGGTAGACCCTGCTCGACTGTGCGCGCGATGAGCGGGCGGTAGTCCTCGTCCGCATAGCGCGGGACGTTGTAGAAACCCCACAGACTCGCGCCGGCCACCGCGCCGACGAGCCCCAGTGTCACGAAGCCGGCGCGCCGCCATCGCACGAGCAGCGTTTCAAGCGCGGCGGCGGCCAGCAGAACGAACGCGGGCAGCGCCACCAGCAGCAGCCGCTCGCCCCGCTCCGGGAAGAAGGGGTAGCGAAGCCCGATCAACCAGCCGAGCAGGAGCGCGCCGCCCAGCACGGTCAGCAGAAACGCGACAGGCAAGGAACCATCACTGACCGACTGGAGTCGAGGCTTTAGCCGGTTACGCTCCACTCGAACGACGCGTAACGCCAGCCCGACGCCGAGCGGAAAGAGCAACAGCAGCGCGTACGGCCACAACGGTGCGAGTGGCCCTTCGAGATGCCCGGCAATGTACGCGGCGAGATGGCGCGCGAGGTAGGCGAGCAGGTCAAGCGGCCGGTCTGCGTCTGCGACGACCTTCTGACTGACGTAGAGCACCAGCCGCGGCGCAGCATAGATGACCCACGGCAGATAGAGCAGCGCGACAACCCCCTGCGCGATCAGCCAGCGCAGCAACGCGCGCCCGTCTCTCCGCCAGCGCCACAGTGCATAGAGAGTCAGGCCGATGGGCAGGAAGACGGCGTAGTATTGCGTGTAGAGCGCGAGCGTGGTCAGGAGAAGGTAGGCTGCATAGGCGCGCAGGTCCTTCGACTGCATCCCCACTTCGTGAGGATTCCGCTCAGGATGACCGGGGCTTGAACTGCCGAATACCTGCCATGCCGCCGCCAGGATGCCCACGCTCCACAGCGCGACCAGCCCGTACATGCGGACTTCCTGGCTGTAGTAAATGTGCAACGGGTGAATAGCGAGCAGGAACGCGGCGAGGTAGGCGGCGCGGATGCCAAACATGCGGCGGCCGGCCGCGTAGCTGACCGGCACGGCCAGCGTGCCGGTCAGCACCGAGAACAGTCGGAATGCGACCGGCCCCTGGCCCAACACCGCAGTCCACAGGGAGACGAGCGCATAGTAAAGAGGCGGGTGGATATCCTGCGCGGTGAGCGCGGCCATCTGCCCGAGCGGGTGGGTGGCAAACCAGACCGAATAGCCCTCATCCCACCAGAGCGGTTGGAAGTCGAGCCTTGCGGCCCGCAGCAGAAGAGCCAGGCCGGTCAGCAGGAGAAGGGGCCAGGGAAAGCCCGATGTTCTAGTGCGCAAGCGCGACGAGCCGAGCATCCTGAGCGGAGTTCCGCCGTCGGTGTGACGGAACGCAGTCGAAGGATGCGGTTCCCTCTGCCGCGGGCTTACATCCTTCGACTGACGGCGCGCCGCGAGCAACGATGAGCCGTCCACCCGCTCAGGATGCTCTGCGCCTGCAAGCGGACCTGCCCGCGTACTCACATTCTACTGTCCCATACAAGCTGACGGGTTAGCGTTTCTGCCAACTCATGATGACATCGTGCGTGCGGTCGAGCACGGTGCCGGTGATGGCATCCGACACTTCTGCGCCGGAAGCATCGACCACGACAGCACGGAAGCCTCCGGCCGTGCGTGGCAGCTCGACCTTCGCGTTATAGAGAAACTCCGCAGTCGCGTAGCCAGAATAGGCGCGCTCCCAGAACCCACCAAAGGGCATGATGCGCTCGCCCGAAGGTGCAATTACCTTGAGCGAGTAGCCGCTGATGGGCTGGCCTGCGGTCGGCCCCAGGCGGCCCCAGAATGTCACCCAATCGAAGTTGGTGTTGTCTGCGTTCCGGTATTCCGACCCCGCCTGGCCGAACATATTGTTAGCTGCCGGCTGAGGTTGTGGCTGTGCGGGCTGGGATGGTTGGGCGGGCTGCGGTCGGGCAGTAGGCTGGGCCACCGGCCGCGCGGTCGGACGAGGCGTGGGAGCCGCAGGGATGTTTGCGGCCACCTGCACGGTTTCCGCCGCCGTAGTAGTCACCAAACTGCCGGAAACCCATCCCTTCCGGCCTTCGAAGTCGAATTCCCACCAGTCACCGGCCGCGTTCTTGCCCGTGATGGCGCGCGTCTCGCCGCGGTTGAGCCGCCCAATGGCCGCGTAGTTCGTGCCCGGCCCGGCCCGCACGTTCATGGTCTGACTGGTCACGGTGAACTGCGCAACCGCTGGGGCTTCGGTCGGCGTCGGTTCTGCCGTCGGCGCCTCGGTCGGCTTATCCTCGATGATCGGCGTCGGAGAGGTTATCTCAACGGGTTCGGCGGTCGGCGTCGGTTCGAGCGTCGGTTTCTCTGCCGTCGGCGTGAAGGTGGGCCGCAAGGTCTTGCTCGGCACCGGCGTGCCCAATGGCAAGCGGCTGACCCGGCTGGAGACGCACGCGCTCGTTACTGCGAGCGCCAGTATCAACGCCGTCAGTACCAGGATGCGTGAACGCATAGTAGATTCTTCCTCCTGTGATGTTGGGCATCGAGGACACGGATGGGCCACAGATTCGGAGTGTCGTCCCTGCTCTTCTCTGCGACCTCTGTGCTCTCTGTGGCTGAGCAACACGCCGGGTCAACTGGGACGGGCGCGGCCCGCTTGATTGGCCCTAACGCGCCAGCCAGTAAGCGATGTAGACGACGAGGTTCCGGTAGGAATCGCCTTTGGTTGTGAACTGAGTGACCGGCGATACACGGAAGCCGCCCGGCCGGGCCAGATAGATCTCCCAATCGGCTTCGCCTGCCCGAATCATCTCGAACTTGAGATTGGTTTCGAGGTTGCCCTCGCTGATGGCCGTGCGCTCAAAATCGCGGTCACCGAAGGACTGCTCGTTGTCGCTCACATCCACCCCGTTGCGCGCGACCTTGAGGATGTATCCGGGCAAGGGCTTCTGGTTGTCCGGCGGCCCCTCATACACCTTGACGTAGATCGTCATGATACCGTTGTCGCGCTGAATCGGGAATTCCGGGCCGCGCGCAATATCGAACGGCGGCGCAGGCGTGGGCGCGGGTGTGTTCGTTGGCTGCGGCGGCGGGATGGGCGTCGGCGGCGGCGGGATGGGCGTCGGCGCCGGGGTGACGACTGTCACCTGCGCCACCGCGCCCATCTCCGTGACAAGCTCCGCGAATACCCATACGGGCTGGTTCGCCACGCAGCAGACATTGATCCACGTGCCGTCCGGCGTCTTGCCGAGGACCATCAGTTGGTCCCCGCGCTTGACCTGCCCGACGCGCTCGAAGGTCGTTCCCGGCCCGCGGCGGGCATTCAGGGTGTCCGTGTTGACGATCACGTACGGCGTCGGCTGCGGCCGCGGGCCGCTCTCGCGTGTGGGCCGGTTCGTCTCCACATCGCCCGTGGGCTGCGGCGTCGCCTGCAGCGGCTCCGGCGTCGGGCTGGGCGCGGGCGTGTCGGTCGCGTAGAGCAGCAGCTCCGTGCTGCCGGCGCTGAAGGCGCCCTCCTGGGGCGTGCCGTCAACGATCGGGGCGCTGCCCGGCACAGGCGCCTGCGCCACTACACCGGGCGGCAGCGTGCCGCGCACGATGATGCCGCTCGTGGCGAGCGGTGTCAGTGCACCCGGCAGCGGCGTAAAAGTCGGCCGTGGCGTCTTAGTCGGGGTGGGCGCGCTGACACCGGCGCGGCCTACCAACGCCTGCCCGACAGAGCAGCCGAGGCTGACGGCGGCCAACAGCAGCACCAGGCCGAGGACCTTGACCAGCGAGCGCCGGTAGAGCGCCGCCTTAACGACGGAAGCACTCATGGTAGGCTCGTGAACACCACGTAGTACCATTTCGAGTTGGCAACGTTCGCATACACGCGAACAGGTGCTGACAGCGAAACGCCGGCGGAGTCCGCGGCGATAATCTCCCAGAAACCTTCATCCATCGATACGCCGATGGAGTTGCTGTCCCATTTCACGTTCGTCTTCAGGCACAATAAGCCCTTGCGCGGGGCCGGACAATCCAGCGCGGGATTGACCGGCTTGCCATCATCAGGATACTGGAGGACCAGCCAGTTCCAGCCCGTCACCGAGCCTTCGCTCAGCCACTCCTGCCCGGTCGCCAGCTTGCGTACCTTGAGCTTGTAGTTCCACAGCGGCGTTGCGCCGTTGTAGATCACCGCATCCACACGGAAGTAGTTCTGGCCGTGGGGATATTCTTGAACGACACCCTCCTGCCGAAAGGGCCAGGCGTAGGTCGGCGTCGGCGCGGGCGTGAACGTCGGCGGCGGCGGAATAGGCGTCGCCGGTGCGGGCGGGATGTTCATGACCTCGGCCACGGCCCAGATAGGCCCGCTCACCTCGACCACCGAATCTGCAATCCACACATCCGCGCCGTTGACGCAGCAGACCTTCCACCAGTCGCCGGCCCGGTTGCGCCCCACCACAGTGATTTCCGTGCCCGCCTCCAGCCGCGCGACCACGGGATAGTACACGCTCGGTCCCTGGCGCACGCTGGACTTGTCCGTGACCACCTTCACCGTGACCGGCGGCAGCGGCGTGCCGGTGACAGTAGGGGTGGCCGTCGGGGGACCGGGCGTCGGTGAAGGCGGCGGCGTCCAGGTGGGCGGGCCGGGCGTCTCCGTCGGAGGCGGGACCGGCGTCGCGGTCACGATGACCACCACCACGGTTTGCACGCCGGAGGCGCCTTCCGGCGGCACAGGCACGAAGATCGGCCCCTGCTCGCCCGACACGATGACCTGCGGCGTCGGCAGCTCCTCGGTCGGCAGGACAACACCCGGAAAGCGCGTAACATCCAGCGTTGGCGTTGCCACCTGCAGCCCGCCCTGCCGCGTCCAGGTCGGCCGCGGAGTACGCGTCGGCGTTGCCGCCGGAGACGTGCGACGCGCAACGAACTGCGAGGCGGAACAGGCTAACGAGCCCAGCGCCAACAGAAATATGACTCCCAAGAGCACCACGAAGGTGCGCTTGCGCATTGCTTCGATTCCTCTCGTTCGACTCACGCCGCCGCGCGCAGGCGTCTGCCCATGAACCACCTTAAACAACGGCACGGGCGGCACGTTCGTTCCAGTATAGCACATTGTGGACGAAGGACGAAAGACGAAGGACGAAGAGGTAGTGTATATCGTTCGGAGGAGTTTACATCCTCAGATGCAAACAGCGCAGTTGCTCAGGCACGCCGTTCCGCATCCTCAGATGCGGAACTCCTCCCACCGACTTTGTCCTCCGTCCCTCGTCCTTCGTCCGTTGTCCGTTGTCGCACTTGATGCACTCGCGACTCGAAATATGATCCACATCAGTTACAATGAGTTGCATTTGATGCATCATCCTCGTGAAGCACAGAACAAGATTGCACCTACTTCCACGAGGCCGCCGGCATATGACCGAACTGCTGACTACCAGGCAAGTGCAAGCGCTGCTCCATATTGACCGGACCACCATCTATCGCATGGTGGAAAGCGGCGAGTTGCCCGCGCTGCGCGTGGGCAAGCAATGGCGGTTTGCGCGCGCCCAGGTTGAATTGTGGTTACAAACCCGTCAGGCCAGCGGCTTCCAGGCGGGTCTCGCGGGATCGGACGCCGGCGCAAGCCAGTCTGCCAACCTGTACCTGGCAGCCGCCAACCCAGTTATCGAGATGGCAGCCGCGTCGGGCCGCAATGACCTGCGCGAGCTCCTGGCACTGTCCAGCACCCAGCTTATCCAGGACGCGTTTGCCGATGCTCTCGGCGTGATGATCGTCATTACCGACATGGACGGCCAGCCGGTTACGCGCATCAGCAACCCGTCGCCCTTCTTTCGCGCCCTGACGACCAGGAATGCAGGCGCAGTCAGCCAGTGCGTGGTCACGTGGCAGCAACTCGCCAACGAGCCCGCACTGGAGCCGAAGTGGGCGCTCAACGAGATGGGGCTGCTGTGCACGCGCGCGCTCATTCGCGTGGGCAGCGAGCTGCAGGGCATGGTCATGTTGGGCGGCCTGGCCCCGGAGGACTGGCCGCCGCCGGCAGAGCAGATCGCCGCGCTGGCCCGCCAGTTCGGCGCGGAGCCGCCCGTGGTCGCGGCACAGGTGAATGCCGTTCACCGGCTCGATGAGACCGGCATGGCGAAGGCGCTGCGCTCAGTCCAGCGCATTGCCGATGCGTTTGCGCACTTGATTGAAGACCGCCGTAAGACCTACAAGTAGAAGCGAGTGGAAAATGGCCTTCAGCTTCGTCCAGATTACTGATCACCATCTCCAGGAATCGGAAACTGGCACGGTACGCGGCTTCGCCACCTGGGCATCCTACCGCGCCGTCCTGCGCGACATCGCGCAGCATGTCGCCGGCCACATCGACTTCATCGTCTCGATGGGCGATCTCGTAGACCCGGCGCCTGACTCGGCCTACCGGGCCGTGCTCCGCGCGCTGCACGCGGACCCGACGGGAGCGACGGCCCCTGGCCCGCTGCACGTGACCGCGGAGGGTCTGAATGACATGCCGATGTACTTCATGCCCGGCAACCACGATGACCTGTCGGCCATGCTGCGCGTGCTCTTTCCGGGCAGCATGGACATGGAGCGCATGAACGTACGCTTCGAGCATCAGGGCATCCGCTTCGTCTGCATCGACTGGGGCCGCGACCCCTATGCCCTGTCCACGCCGGAGATGTTCGAGTTTCTCGAAGAGAGCCTGGCCGACGGTATGCCCGCAGTCATCCTGACGCACCATCCCGTTGCCGAAGTAGATGCGGCCTGGCTGGACCAATTCCTCGCCCGCGATACGGACCGTTTCTGGGAGATTGTGCGCGGGAAGAACGTGCTCGGCGTATTGGCCGGCCATGTGCACATGTCTACAGAAAAGCTGGTTAGGAATATCCCGGTCTACACCCTGCGCTCGACCGGTTTCCAGTTTGCGCGGCAGGATCATCCCGCCACACTGTTGCAGCCCCCGCACTATCGCCTCGTCACCATTCACGACGGCATACTGACAAGCCGCTTGTATGAGGTAAGCATATGAAACAACTTCTGGTTCTGGGCGCCGGCACTGCCGGTACGATGGTCGTCAACAAGCTGCGTCCCCTGCTCGACGCCGACGAATGGAAGATCACCATCGTCGATCAGCACGAGACGCACTATTACCAGCCGGGCTTCCTGTTCATCCCGTTCGGGATGTACAGCAAGAGCGACGTGGTCAAGCCGAAGCGCGACTTCATTCCCCCCGGCGTCGAACTGATTATGTCGCCTATTGAGATCATCGAGCCGGAGCACAACCGCGTCCGGCTGGTAAAAGAAGGCCGCTATCTCAATTATGATTTCCTGGTCATCGCGACCGGCGCGCACACGCGGCCGGAGCAGACACCCGGCCTCCAGGAGCACGAGTGGTACAAGTCCATCTACGACTTCTACACTATCGAGGGCGCGCTGGCGCTGGCCCGCCATCTGCGCACGTGGCAGGGCGGCCGCCTGGTTGTTAACGTCGTCGAGAATCCCATCAAGTGTCCCGTCGCGCCACTCGAGTTCCTCATGTTGGCCGACTGGTTCTTTCATGAGCAGGGCATCCGTGACCGGGTCGAGTTGGTCTACGCGACGCCGCTGTCGGGCGCGTTCACCAAGCCCATTGCGGCCAAGCACCTGGGCGACATCCTGGATCAGAAGGGCGTCAAGGTCGAGCCGGAGTTCATGGTGATGGAGGTCAACCCTGACGCGAAGAAGATCGTCTCCTATGATGAGCGCGAGGTGGAATACGACCTGCTGGTTACCGTACCGCTGAACATGGGCGACGAACTGATCGCGCGATCGGGCATGGGTGACGAACTGAATTACATCCCGGTCGATAAGCACACTTTCCTCTCACCCAAGTATGCGAACGTCTTCGTGTTGGGCGATGCCGCGGCCGTGCCGACCTCCAAGGCAGGCAGCGTTGCGCACTTTGCCGTGGATTGCTTCGCGGAGAACTTCGAGCGGTACATCGACGGGCTGGAGATGCTGCCCACGTTCGACGGGCACGCCAACTGCTTCATCGAGTCCGGCTTCGGCAAGGGCCTGCTGATCGACTTCAACTACGATGTCGAGCCGCTGCCCGGACGCTACCCCCTGCCGGGCGTCGGGCCGTTCACGCTGCTGCAGGAATCCGAGATGAACCACTGGGGCAAGATGATGTTCCGGTGGATGTACTGGAACATCCTGCTCAAAGGCCAGCAACTACCCCTGCCGGCGCGGATGAGCATGTCGGGCAAGTGGCGGCAGTAGGAGGGCGCACATGGACCAGCCAACCGGGATTGCCGTCACGGACCCGACGGTCGCCGAGCTCCATCAGAAGCTCGACCTGCTGACCACTCAGGTGCACTATCTGACCGAGCAGGCGCAGCGCGCCGAACGCGCCAGCCAGGAACGGGCCGAACTGATGCGCGACGCCATGCCCATCGTCAACGATGTGTTTCGCATCTCCGTCGAGCAACTCGAAGAGGTGCAGGAGTACGTAGACCTGGCTGACCTGCTGCGCCTGGTAAAACGTCTGCTGCGCAATGGACGCAACATCGAGAAGATGCTCGACCAACTCGAGAGCATCATGGACCTGCTGCAGACCGTGGGCCCGCTATCCGATGAGGCATTCGGCAAGGCCGTAGACTTGCTTCAACAGGCCGAGCACAAGGGCTACTTCCGCTTCGCACAGGGCGGCGCCCGCATCGTAGACAACGTTATGACCTCGTTCACCGAAGAAGACGTAAACCGCCTGGGCGATAACGTGGTGTTGATACTCAACACGGTCAAGGACATGACCCAGCCCGAAATCCTGGGCTTCGTCCGTACCTTGATGGCCCAGGCCGAGGTGGAGGTAGCGAAACCGGTCAACACATCGCTGCCCGCGCTGCTCGGCCAGATGCGTGACCCGGATGTGCGCCGCGGCCTCACGCTGACCATGCGCGTGCTCAAGCTCGTCGGCGCGCAAGCAAAGTAAAACTCATTTTCTGGCAGAGGGACGTTTCTAAGCACCCTCCCCAAAAAAACAGACACCCGCTTTCTGGCAGAAAACGGGTGTCTAACAACACTAATATGGAGAAACAACTATGGCAACCCGCACAATCGCAGGCAAGACCGTCCAGGTCAACGACGAAGGCTTTATGACCAACCCCGCCGAGTGGACGCGCGAGATGGCCCCCGAACTCGCGCAGGAAGAAGGCATCGCGGAACTCACGGCCGCGCACTGGAAGGTGATCGACTTCTGCCGGGAAAGCGCCAAGAGCCTCAACGGCAAGTCGCCCACGCTGCGCCAGATCACGACTGGCACCGGCGTCTCCACCAAGGACCTGTTCGCCCTGTTCCCCAAGGGCCCGGCCAAGAAGGTCGCGAAGATCTCCGGCCTCGGCAAGCCCGAGGGCTGCGTCTGATCCCATTCAACCCGCTGTAGGGGCAGGGAGACCCCACCCCTACAGCCTCACCAGAGAGGCATTCCAATGACTGACGAAACTCGTAAGGTTGCATTCATCTGCTCCAAAGGCACGCTCGACATGGCCTACCCCGCCCTGGTGATGGGCTGGGCCGCGCTGGGCAACGGCATCGACGTTACCATCTTCTTCACCTTCTGGGGCATGGACATCATCAACAAGAACCGCATCGACCATCTGGAGCTTGCGCCGGTTGCCAACACCAGCATGAAGATGAGCATGATGGGCGTGGACACCGGCAACCTGGGCATCCCCAACCTGTTAGGTGTGCTGCCCGGCATGACCGCCTTTGCCACGAGCCTGATGCGCAAAAAGATCGCCGAGGTCGGCGCGCCGCCAGTGCGCGAGTACCTGCAAATGCTCGTGGACGGCGGAGCCAAGCTGTACGCGTGCAAGATGTCGGTGGACATGATGGGCCTGGAGAAGGAAGACTTCGTCGACGGGGTCATCGACATCGTCACGGCCAGCGACTTCATGGACATGACCGAGGGAGCGCAGATCATCTTCATCTGAGATCTGCCGCGGCCATCAACGAATCCGGCGCGGCCGTCAACGAATTCGTAAACGAATGAGCGAATCATTCCACCCGTCGACAATTCGTTCGTTGCCCGATTCGTTGACGGCCCCATTCGTTGACGACCGCTTGTGGTATCATTTCCCACATGACAATACCCGACTCCATTCCCGCCAGATATCACGTCCTGGCGAAGCCCACCGGCGCCATCTGCAACCTGGACTGCAAGTACTGCTTCTTCCTGTCCAAGGAGCTGCTCTATCCGGGCAGCCGCTTCCGCATGGCCGACGACCTGCTGGTCTCATACATCCGGCAGTTGTTGGAGACGCAAAAGACTGCGGCCGAGGTCAATATCGCGTGGCAGGGCGGCGAGCCGACGCTGATGGGGCTGGACTTCTTCCGCCGCGTCGTCGAGCTGGCTGCGCAGTACCGCCAGCCCGGCCAGCGCATCCTGCACTCCATCCAAACCAACGGCACCCGGCTCGACGACGAATGGGCCGCCTTCTTCCGGCAGCACAACTTCCTCGTCGGCCTGAGCGTGGACGGACCGCAGCCGTTCCACGACGCCTACCGCGTGGACAAGGGCGGGCAGGGCACGTTCACGCGGGTCATGCAGGGCTGGGAAGCGCTGCGCCGCCGCGCAGTGGACGTCAATATCCTTTGCACGGTCCATGCAGCCAACGCCGATCACCCGCTGGACGTCTACCGGTTCTTCCGCGACGAGCTGCGAGCCGAGTTCATCCAGTTCATCCCGATTGTCGAGCGCACGACGGCGGAGACGCTGCCGCTGGCCGAACAGGGCTGGACGGCAGCCCGCGAGGGGAGGCCGCTCTACATACAACACGGGGACCTGGTGACGACGCGCTCGGTCAGGCCGGAGCAGTACGGGCGGTTCCTGACCGCGATCTTCGATGAGTGGGTGCGCCGCGACGTGAGCCGCGTGTATGTGCAGGCGTTCGATGTCGCGCTGGGGTGCTGGCTGGGACAATACACGCTATGCATCCACACGCCGACGTGCGGCAACGCGCTCGCGCTGGAGCACAACGGCGACCTGTATGCGTGCGATCACTTCGTCGAGCCCGACTACCGCCTGGGCAACATCCTCGAGACGCCGATGATCGAGCTCGTCGCGTCGCCGCAGCAGCGGCAGTTCGGCCTGGACAAGCTGACCACTCTCCCCCAATTCTGCCTGGACTGTGACGTACGCTTTGCCTGTCACGGCGGCTGCCCGAAGGACCGCTTCCTGCTGACGCCCGACGGTGAGCCGGGGCTGCACTATCTGTGCGCTGGCTACAAGGCCTTCTTCCACCACATCGCCGAGGCCATGAACTTCATGGCGGAGGAGCTGCGCCACAACCGCGCGCCCGCCGGGGTGATCGCCTACATGGCACGCAAGGATGCAGCGCTGCGCCAGGCCTTCGCGAAGGCGGGCCGCAACGATCCCTGCCCGTGCGGCAGCGGGAAGAAGTATAAGCAGTGTCACGGGCGGTGACGGGGTGACGAGGGGAACAGGGGAACAGGGGAATTGGGTAAAGGCAGGGGCAAGCCCTGCCCTTACCCTCGTTTGTTGTAGGGGCAAGGGCTTGCCTCTGCCCCGTGGTTCTACCGCGTGTGTTCCAGGATCCAGTCGCTCACGGTGCCCAGGAAGCCCGGGGCGAATTCCGGCGCCAGGGTTGCATACTCGCTGGGGCTGCCGGTTTCGGCCAGCTGGAACAGATGGTTGGCGCCCGGGATGACCACGATCTCGTAATCCTCGTTGCCGCCGCGCTGTAGCGCCGCCTCGATGGCCTGGCGGTTGGATTCCGCGGGCACCTGGAGGTCGTATTCGCCAAGCACGGCCAGCACCGGCTGCTTCATCTTTTCGAGCGCCGGAGCCGGGTCGTAGCCCAGGAAGAACTTCATCCAGCCGCTCTGGACGGCGGCCATCTGTACATCGACCATCTGCTGCACCCAGGCATCCAGGTCACCGACAGCCTGCTTCTGCTCATCTGTGAATGCCGCAGCAGCGTCCGCATAGGTCTGACGCAGGTCCGCCTCGACTGCGTCCCAACCCTCGCCGGTGAGCGCGGCGTCGATCATCCGCTTCTGCAAAGCCGTCTGTTTGGCAATGTCCGCCGCGCTCGCGCCGCCGGCCTGGGCAATGGCCGCGCCCTGTTCGACGATGAGCTTGTCGCCCGACAGCCCCGGCCCGGCCATCAACACGACAAACGCGATGTCGTCCGGCTTGGTTGCCAGCCCGTCCACCCCGCCCGTCGCCACGATGGGCGCAATGATGCCGCCCTCGCTGTGACCGAGCAAGCCGATCTTGTCTGCCGCAATCTCGGGCCGTCCCTTGAGATACGCTGCTGCCGCAGCCACATCGCCCGCGAAAGTCTCGCTGGTTTCGTCCATGCTGCCGCCGCCGCTGCCCCCGACGCCGCGGTCATCGTACCGCAGGACCGCGATGCCTTCCCGCGTCAGCTGATCGGCCAGCACGCCGAAGACCTTGAAGCCGAAGACTTCCTCATCGCGCGTGGATGCACCGCTGCCGGTAATCAGCACGACCGCCGGGAACGGGCCTTCGCCCTCCGGCAGCGTCAGCGTACCAGCAAGGGTAATGTCACCGCTCTGGAACTCGACTTCCTCCGCGGTGTAGGGCAGCGCTTCCGCTGCGGCCCCGACGCGCGCCAATTCGAACGTCCCCTCGTACCCCGCCTGCGCAAAGGTTCCGGTGATGGTGTCGCCTGCCAGGGTCCCGTCGAAGACCGCAGTCCGCGGAGCCGGCAGCACCTCGACATGCAGCATGCCGTTCTCGAATGTTATCACGTCCAGCGGGATGCCGTTGGCATTCTGCTGTGGGAAATCGACCGTCCCCGTGAGCCCAGCGCCATCGGCCTCAAACGCCATACGCGTGATGAGCTCCTGACCGGCTACAACCGTCCGGCCTTCCCAATTCCCGATCACACCTGCACCGGCCTCGGCTGCCGCTGCAGGCTCTTCCACGGCGGCGGGCTCTGCGACCGCCGTGGGCTGTTCAACTACCTCGGTCGGCTGTTCCACCGCCGCGGTCGGCTCAACGGGCACCGATGTCGCAGGCGTACACGCCTGCACCAACGCCAGAACCATCACCATCCCGGCGAGCAGGATGGCTCTACGCATAGCACCCATTATCATCATAACTCCTTCCTGTATCAGGACATTGGAGTCGAGGCTTTGGCCGGCACTCGGACTACCCAAGTACACACCCCAGGCGTACTCGCACGCCCACCGGCTCAAGCCTCGACTCCGCTCACACGCGGCCATTGCCAGAGATCCGAGTATACCTCACGTCAGGGAAATACTACCTGCCTGCGCCTGGACACCTGCCGGACAAGGAGACGACAACCTGACGGTCGGCCTCAGTGAGCATACCGCAATCTATATCTATACGGCTCGAAGTGCTGGCAGTTTCGTGAAACCGGGTGCTATAATGGGTCCACCATCATCGCACGCGAGAGGTCACCATGCCAGAACTCGAACATATCCTCGGCTGCCAGTGCTGCCTGGGCGAAGGCCCCCTGTGGCATGTGGCAGAACAGGCACTTTACTGGGTCGATATCGAAGGCCACCGCGTCCACCGGCTGAAGCCTGCAACGATGCAGCACGAAACCTTCGACACTGATGTCGCGATCACGGCGCTTGGGCTGCGGCAGGGCGGCGGATTCGTGGTCGCCACGGCCGCCGGCCTGGGGACGTGGCAGCCCGAGACCACGCAGGTCGTCATCACACACAACGTCGAGCCCGACCTGCCCGACAACCGCTTCAACGACGGCGCGGTGGACCCCGGCGGACGATTCTGGGCCGGCACCATGTACACCGGCCCCGGCGAGTCCATCTTTCAGGGTGCCCTCTATCGGCTGGCCCCCGATGGCCGGGTCCACACGATGCGCCGGGAGGTGGGCGTGTCGAACGGCCTCGGCTGGAGCCCCGATCGCAAGACGATGTACTACACCGACTCGCCCCGCCACGTCATCTACGCGTACGACTATGACGCAGCGACGGGCGCACTTGCCAACGAGCGGGTGTTCGTGCAGGTGCCCGAAGAAGAGGGTTTCCCCGACGGACTGGCGGTGGACAGCGAAGGCTTCGTCTGGAGTGCCCGCTGGGAGGGGTGGCGGATCGTCCGCCACGACCCGACCGGCCGCGTGGAGCGCGAGGTGCGTCTCCCTGTCGCCGCGGTGACGAGCTGCGCGTTCGG
>JAKPQT010000423.1 GCA_029555885.1 Chloroflexota bacterium
GCGGTGCTGGTGGATGCGCCCTGCTCCGGCGAGGGAATGCTGCGCAGGAGCGCGGCCGCGCGGCAGGAGTGGGCACCGGAGCTGGTGGCGGGCTGCGCAACCCGGCAGACAGGCATCCTCGCATCCGCTGCGCGGCTCGTACGGCCGGGCGGGCGGCTGGTCTACTCCACCTGCACCTTTGCGCCCGAGGAGAACGAGGGCACCGTCGCCCGCTTTCTGGCCGCACACCCCGACTTCGACCTGCCTGAGCCGCCGCGGCGGCCGGGATTCGAGTCGGGGCGGCCCGACTGGCTGCCTGCCGGCGAGCGCGATGTGCGGCTGGCCCATGCCGTGCGTCTGTGGCCGCACCGGATCGACGGGGAGGGGCACTTCGCGGCGCGGCTGGTGCGCCGGGCAGACGCAGAGCGCGAAGCCGCGCCGCGCCCCGGCCGCATGGAGCGTCTGCCGAAGGCGATGGAGGCCGCATATCGTACCTTCGTTGCAGAGGCCCTGACCGAGCCGCCGGCTGACACGGTCGCGCTCACGGGCTCCTACCTGTACGCGCGCCTGCCTGGCCTGCCCGACCTGGCCGGACTGCGCTTCCTGCATGGGGGCTGGTGGCTGGGTGCATTCAAGAAGGACCGGTTCGAGCCGTCTCATGCGCTGGCACTCGGCCTGGACGCCCGGCAGGCTCGTCGCGTGGCCGATTTCCCGGCGGACGGGCCGGAGGTGCTGGGCTATCTGCGCGGGGAGACGCTGGAAAGCGCGGGCGAGAACGGCTGGACGCTGGTGACGGTCGATGGCTACCCGCTCGGCTGGGGCAAGCGGGTGGATGGCCGACTCAAAAGCCATTACCCCAAAGGGCTGAGGCGGGTAGGATGAGCGATCCGAGGAACCACGTGGTATTGGTGCGCGGGGCGGGCGACCTCGCCAGCGGCGTCGCTATGCGGCTGCACCGCGCGGACTTCGATGTGGTGATGACCGAGCTCCCCAAACCGTTGATGGTACGACGAACGGTCTGCTTCGGTGAGGCGGTCTGGGAGGGCACGGTCACGGTCGAGGACATCACCGCGGTACGCGTCGCAGACCTCCACGCGGCCTACAGCGCCTTAGCTGCACGGCAGATTCCTGTCCTCGTGGATCCGGCGGGCCTTTGCCGCACCGAGCTTGCGCCGGGAATCGTGGTGGATGCCATCATGGCAAAGCGCAACACTGGCACGACCATCACCGATGCGCCGCTCGTCGTCGCGCTGGGGCCGGGCTTCACCGCGGGCGTCGACTGCCACGCAGTCATCGAGACGCACCGGGGCCACTGGCTGGGACGGGTCTACTGGCAGGGCGCGGCGCTGCCTGACACGGGCGTGCCCGGCGAAATCGGCGGGGAGGCTGCGCGGCGCGTCTTGCGCGCGCCGGTCGGGGGTATCTTCACCGGACAGGCTGCCATCGGCGATTTCGTTCAGTCCGGGCAGCCGCTCGGCACTGTGGATGGGACGCCGCTCGCAGCGACCTGCGACGGCATTTTGCGCGGCCTCATCCGGTCGGGCATTTACGTCGCTGCAGGGGTGAAGATCGGGGATATCGACCCGCGCGCCGAGCGCAGCCACTGCTTCACCGTGTCGGATAAGTCGCTGGCGGTCGGCGGGGGCGTGCTCGAAGCCATCCTCACTTACTTCCCACGGCAAGCCTGACATGCTGCTCCACGAAGCTCTCCGCGTTCGAGCCAAAGATGTCGTCGCCCTGACGGGCGGGGGCGGCAAGACCACGCTCATGTTCCGGCTGGCCGATGAGCTGGTTGCGGCCGGGCACTACGTCATCACCACCATGACGACGCACATCTTCGTCGGCCAGATGGCCCGCGCGCCGGGCCGCCTCGTGCTCAGCGGCGAGGGCGCGCTCCTGGCGCAGTTGCCCGCCGCGCTGGCCGAGCACCATCACGTCCTCATCGCGGGCGCAACGGTCGTCGAGCAGGACAAGGCCGCGGGCATCCCGTCGGATCTCATTGCACGCGTTGCCGCCCTTCACGCAGTTGACGTCGTGATCGTGGAGGCCGACGGCTCACGGCGGCTGCCGTTCAAGGCTCCGGCCGCGCACGAGCCGGTCGTGCCGCCCGCCGCGACGCTGGTCGTGCCGGTAGTCGGGCTGAAGGTCATCGGCCAGCCGCTGACCCCCGTGCATGTCCACCGGCCCGAGATTGTGGCCGCGCTCACCGGTGCGGCGGTGGGCGATCCCGTGACGCCGGAGATGGTCGCGACCGTGCTGTCACATCCCGAGGGGGGCGGTAAGGGCGTGCCTCCCTCGGCGCGGCTTGTGCCCTTCCTCAACCAGGCGGACGATGAACCGCGGCGGGAAGTTGCGCGTGAGATTGCGCGGCGGCTGTTGGCGACTCCTGAGATCGACTCCATCGTCATCGGCGCTGCGCAGACGGATGTACCCGCGCAAGAGGTCTGGGGGCGGGTGACGGCCGTGGTGCTGGCCGCAGGC
>JAKPQT010000432.1 GCA_029555885.1 Chloroflexota bacterium
CCGAACGCAACTACGTCGCCGGGCTGCCACCCTATTCCTCTATGTGGAGGCGCAGATGAAACGTCCTGTTGTTCTGAGCGTGCTGGCGTTGACCACCCTATTGTTGGCCGCCTGCTATCCGCCGCCCTACTCACCGGCTGCCCCGTTGCCTGATGCCCCGTCGCCGGTTGCACTGGCAACGCCTCTGCCGACGCCTGTGGAGGCTGCCGCAGTCGTATTCGCGGTCCGCCCGGAGACACAGACCGAGCACCTGTCACCAGATGGCCGCTGGCGCGCGGTAGTCTACACCTATCCTTGCGTGCCGGTGGACGATGTGCCCATGGCGTATGATGAGCTGCGGCTGATCAGCGTGGACTCCGGCTCAGACCCGCTGATCGCACACCAGTTGCAGTACTGCGAGGGGCTGGGCGCGATTGGGTTGGGCGGGCTGTTCTGGTCGGCCAACAGCCGGTATTTCTACTACACCGATGCGCGGCAGGGCGTGCCTGACGGCGGCTGCGCGCCGTACACGCGGCCCACCTTCCGCCTGGACGTTGCCACGCTGGCGACGCAGCCGCTCGGCAGCGGCCCGCGCTCGCCCGACGGGACGCGCCTGGCCGCCTGGCAGGACGGCGAGTTGGTCATCTGGGACCTGGAGACCGGCGCGGCGGAGCATGTCTCACCTCTTGATTCAGCCAACGTGCAGGGGGCTATCGCCTGGTCGCCTGACGGGCAGTCACTGGCCTATCTCCAGACCGAGAACCCCTGCCCGCCCAGCGGCCGTGCGATCATCACGCGAATTGACCTGCCTGGCCTGGAGCAGTCCGTGGTGCTCGATACCGCCGAACTCGATCAGCAGCCGCGCTTCTATCTCGGCCTCGCCTGGGATGCAGCCGACATGCTGCGGATCGTGGCTGAAGAGGGCGCGGAGTGGCGCCTGGACCTGACGACCGGCGCGCTGACGAGGTGAACGGGTGAAGGGGTGACAAGGTGAAGAGGTGAAGAGGTGAGGAGTTCGCATCCTCAGATGCGAACGACCACGCAGGACTATGAATGGGAGCAACTGGAGTCGAGGCTTCAGCCGGTTTGGTCGTGTGTCCACGTTCACCACCTGACCGGCTGAAGCCTCGACTCCAACATCACCTGTTCACCTCTTCACCCCTTCACCCGTTCACCCGCCCAATTGGACACGAACGGCATTGTCTCCTAAAATAAACGTTTGGGCCTGCTGGATGGCCCGTGACGGACGACGACGTCTGTGTGCTACCCTGTGGAGGAAGTGAGTGAAAAGTTTAGGAGTCATCTCCGTATATCCGACCCCTGATGCTAAGATCGCCCGCCTGACCGAGCTGGCCTACAATCTCTGGTGGAGCTGGCACCCGGCAGCCCAGGCGTTGTACGAAGAAATCGACCCCGAACTGTGGAAGCGCGTCAACCATAACCCCGTCAAGTTCCTGCGCCTGGTCAGCCAGCGCCGGCTTGACCGGGCCGCGGCCGATTCGGCCTACCTGGCCCGCTACCGCGCGGTCATGGACGCGTTCGACGACTATATGTTCCCGCCCAACGGCACCACCTGGTACGCGCGCAACCATCCCGACCTCGGGGACAGGCTGATCGCCTACTTCTCGGCGGAGTTCGGCCTGCACGAATCGCTGCCCATCTACTCCGGCGGCCTGGGTATCCTCGCAGGCGATCACTGTAAGGCCGCCAGCGACCTGGGGCTACCGTTTGTCGGCGTGGGCTTTCTCTACCCGCAGGGCTATTTCACCCAGCATATCGACGCCGACGGCCGCCAGCAGGCCCTCTACGAGAAACTCGACTTTGCAGAAGTGCCCGCTAAGCCGGCGCGCGACGCCAACGGCGACCAGATCATCATCGCCGTGGACCTGCCGGGCCGCAAGGCCTACGCGAAGGTCTGGACTATCCAGGTTGGCCGCGTCCCGATTTACCTGATGGACACCGATGTCGAGCAGAATGCGCCGGCGGATCGGGAGCTGTCCGCCCGGCTCTACGGCGGCGACCAGCAGGTGCGCATCTCGCAGGAGGTCATCCTGGGCATCGGCGGCGTGCGTGCGCTGCGCGCCCTGGGCCGCCATCCGCGCGTGTGGCACCTCAACGAGGGCCACGCCGCCTTCCTCCAGTTGGAGCGCATCCGCGAGTTCGTGCAGGAGCAGAAGCTCTCCTTCGATGCGGCGCTGTGGGCCGCGCGGGCGGATTCATTGTTCACCACCCACACGCCTGTCCCCGCAGGCAATGACGCGTTCTCATTCGACCTCATGGATCGCTTCTTCGGCGGCTTCTGGGGCCAGATGGGGCTGGATCGCGACCGGTTCCTCGAACTGGGCCGCCACGAATATGCCTGGGGGCCGCAGTTCAGCATGACCGTGTTGCCCCTGCACACCTGCGGCCTGGCGAACGGCGTCAGCCGCCTGCATGGGGAAGTCTCCCGTAAGATGTGGCAGAACTTGTGGCCCGACACGCCGGCGCCCGAAGTGCCCATCGACCACGTCACCAACGGCGTGCACACCGATACGTGGGTCCACCCGGGCCTGGCCGCCCTGTTCGACCTGTACCTCGGCCCGCGCTGGCGCGATGCGGTGGACCAGCGCGGGACCTGGGCTGGAGTCAGCGACATTCCCGACGCGGACCTGTGGGCGCACCACAATCGGGCCAAGGCGCAGATGCTCGCCCTCGTGCGCGAGCGACTGGCAGTCCAATTGATGGAAGTTCACGCTGCGCCGGCA